>NZ_CAUPHG010000035.1:0-16320 GCF_963510915.1 uncultured Anaerococcus sp.
CCCTGTATTTTTTGTTGGTTACTTCCGCATATGGGGTTGGGTAATAGTTTAGGTCGATTACGTTATCAAGAGCCCTTACAACTGTCCTTACAGTTTCTTCAAGCTCTGTTTTATTATTTACATCAAGCTTGCCAAGGGTAAGACTTGCTAGGTTACATTCTACAAAGTCGCCTGGTTTTGTTTTATTGACAATGACAGTGTCCCCATCTTCTGTGATTATCTCTGTAGAAACAGTTTCTGATGGGCTCATGTTTTGGGCAATCTCTGTGCAGAGGTTTGATGAATATATCATTCCCATGTGCTTGTTTGGATTTGCCTTATTAACTAAATCTCTATTAAAGATAAAAGGTGTTCCAGTTTCTGACCAAGACTTGATTAAAAGCCTTACCATGTCTTTAATTGGCATAACTCTTCTTGATACTTCCTTGTCAGCTACAAGTTTAGCATAAAATTCTTCAAATTCTGCACCATAAGTGTCTTCTAAGGCCCCGCCATATTTTTTCTCGACCTCATGTGGATCGAACATATACCAGTCGCCTTCCATATTGTCTTTTACCTGCTTCCAGAAAAGATCTGGCACGCATACTCCAGGAAAAACATCGTGAGCCTTCATCCTGTCATCGCCGTTGTTGGTTCTTAGACCCAAAAACTCTGGCATATCCTTATGCCAAATATCAAGATAAACTGCCACTGCCCCCTGACGAACTCCTAGCTGGTCAACTGCCACAGCTGTATCATTAGCAAGTCTTATCCAGCGGATAACTCCGCCTGCAACTCCTTCAAAGCCACGAATGTCAGACCCATTTGCCCTTACCTTACCAAAATAAAGCCCCATTCCACCACCGTGTTTGGATACTTCAGCGAAATTAGTAATAGATCTGTAAATGCCCTTTAAGGTATCTGGCACAGTTTCTATAAAGCAAGATGAAAGTTGGTTAAATGGTTTTCTAGCATTAGTCATAGTTGGTGTTGCCATAGTTGCCTTGAGGGTTGACAAAATATCGTAAAGTCTTTTTGCAAAGGCAACCCTATTCTTTTCTGAAATTGCTAGATGCATGGCAATTCCCATAAACATCTCTTGGACTCTCTCTAAGATACGACCATCATAATTTGTAATTAAGTATCTTTTCCTCAATAAATCTAGACCTGAGTAAGTAAAAATATCATCTCTCTTATAGTCTAGATATTTTTCTAGATCGTCAATATCTTCTGAAGAATAGTTTTCTAGGATATAGGCCCCGTAGAGGTCATTTTCTGTCAAAAATCTTAACTTTGATTTAAAATCATAAATTTCGTAGCGTTCTTCCTCTTCCCTTATTTCTAAGTTTATCTTATAGGCTAGAAACCTTGCTGCGATTATCTCCCAATCAGGCGCTTCCTTACTGGTAAGCTCACTTGCCGCCCTTATTACAGCATCCAAAACTTCCTTCTCATTCATCTCTGGTTTGACAAATGATTCAAACTTAAAATAAAGTGACTCTATTGGGTATCTTTGGCTATCAAATTCTCTTTGGACCTTGGCTATTATTTCCATTAGGTCCTTATCGCTTACATATTTGGTAAAATCAGATATTACCTTCCTATCCATGTTGTGCTTTGCACGATAGAGGATAAATGATTTAACTTCTCTATAATAATTTTCATCAATTAAATTAAGCTCTACCAAGTCTTGGACTTCCTCGACTGTTACTGTATGATCAACTGGGAACTTTTCCTCAATTGTTCTTACAATTTTCTGAGCAATGTATTCAAGTTTTTCATCAGTTATAGTAGAATCTACCGACTTAAAGGCCTTGAATATGGCTCTTTTGATTTTCTTTAATTCAAAATCAACTTTCGACCCATCTCTTTTAATAATCTTCATTCATAACTCCAAACTAACTACTATATGTAGTGGTATTTTATCGAAATCTATTTCTATCATACCTTATGTAGGGGCTAGTGTGAAATCTAGATAAAAAAAGCACAAAGACCTTCAAAGCTTATCTTTGTGCTATTACTTGTAATATATCTTTCGTTTTTACAATTTATTTTCGCCAAAAACAAATTTACCTAAATTTCCTTTGCGTATAAATCCCTATAGGCATTTTCTTTAACAACTGCTGTGTCTATAAAAAGATCAATGAAACTTTGTTTTTTTGGAGTAACTAGGGCTAGGGCGTAAAGAAAAATAAATTTATTTTGGATATATCTTCCAGCTATTTCCCTTATTAAAATCTGACTGGTTGAAAGTTTTCTATCATCAACTGATACAACTCTAAGACCTGTAATCATCTTTCCTAAAGTCTGTCCCCTGGTGATTAAGGATACAATTGTAAAATAAGCTATGCTTATTATTGTATAGAGGGTTTCTATGAGATCTAAGCCTAATATTTTTGCTCCATCACTGATTGGTAGGATATATTTACCAATAGTGTAAAGGGATCCTACGATAATCATATCTATAATATAGGCTAAAAGCCTTATGCCAAAGGATGAATATGCATAGGCAAAATCTTTTTCTTGAAAAACTATCTTATCTTCCATATACTCCTCCATAGATATACATAGGACCTTGGCTCTTTTCTTCCATTAATTCCTTTAGTATAGCTAGGTCAGAAGAAGACTTTTTCAAATCCCCTACCTTTTGGAAAAGCTGTCTGAGTGAGATATTTGCATAAGAACTTTCAACAACCTGTGGGTCGTTTAATTTGTTTTCCTTGGTCATATCTTCTATTGCCATGTCAATATCGCCAATCTTATCTACAAGACCATTTTTCACTGCTTGGGCACCATCATAAACCCTACCATCAGCAAGTTTTCTAACATCTTCTTCGCTCATATGTCTACCTTCTGCTACGATTTTTACAAAACGGCCAAAGGCAGAGTCTACTAAGGCTTGAAGATAGGCTTTTTCTTCGTCATTTAAGTCCCTACCCATAGTGCCTGTATCCTTCATCTTGCCTGAAACTACGTTTTGTTCCTTAATACCGTATTTTTCAAAAAGTCCTTGGAAGGAACGACCACCCATGATTACACCGATTGAACCAGTAAGGGTTTCATTTGAAGCGTAAATCCTATCTGTAGGGGCAGATACATAGTAACCACCAGATGCTGCCATCTCTTCCATGACAGAATAAACTGGAATTTTCTTTGCTTTTAAATTTTTAATTTCCTTGGCGATTTTTTCTGACACATAAACAGAACCGCCTGGAGAGTTTACAGCTAGGATAACTCCCTTAGTTGTTGGGTCTTTTGCCGCATCTTTAAGCTCATTTATAACAAATTCGCTATTTTCGTCTCCTTGAATGACACCATCTAATGAAATCTTTCTAATTTTTTCAGAAGAGTTTGTTCCTTGAATGACCTCTTGGTCAAAAAGTGTAGACTTACCCCAATCTTTAAGGTAGGCCAAACCTTTTGCCTCATTTTCTTCTTTGGTATCTTTCATAAACATGGAAGCAACGAAGACAAGTGCGGCAAGTCCCACTGCTATCCATCTTTTTGCGTTGTTTTTCATATTCTCTCCTTAAATTTGAATTTTTAGCTAAAAATATTATACCCCAAATGAATCGAGACTTGATTAAGATTATTGCATTTTCCTCTACAATCAGTACAATGAATATGCATTACAATTATCGTTAACACTCGATTACATTGTTATGTATAGCTCCTGCCCGGAGCTATTTACATAAAAAAATTAAGCTGTATTTTAATATAGCTTAATTATTTTTTATTATTCTTCAAAAAAAGGAGGGTTTTATGGAAAATTCTACCAAAAAACTCTACAATATCATGGGAAATTTGCTAAAAGAAAAAATAGTTTTAGCTTTTTCTGGTGGAGTGGATTCTGCCCTACTCTTAAAAATTGCAACTTTTTTAAGGCAGAATGAAAACGATGTAGTCGCTATGTTTTTTGAGGCTCCATCTAGTACAGAAGAAGACCTTGCAAATGCTAAAAATTTGGCAAAAGAAATGCAAGTTAAGTTATATATAAAAGATGTAGATATCTTTGTAGATGACCACATTATAAACAACGAAAAAGACAGGTGCTACCATTGTAAAAGCCATCTTTTTAACCAAGCTATAGAATTAAAAGACGAACTTGGTTACGGCTATGTCATAGATGGAACTAATACCGATGACCACAAGGTTTATAGACCAGGCCTTATGGCTTTAAAAAATCTTGGTGTCGTAAGTCCCCTAAATATGGCTGGTTTTTCTAAGGAAATGGTAAGAAAGCTTGCGGCAGAACTTGGTATAAGTGTTGCCAAAAGGCCATCGGCCCCTTGTCTTTTAACTAGGTTTCCTTATGGCACAAAGATTAGCCCAGCAAAACTAGATAGGATTGAAAAAGCAGAAGCTTTTATAAGGAATCTTGGTTTTATAAAATTTAGGGTAAGAGATCACGCAAATATTGCAAGGATAGAATTAGAACCAGCTGACTTTGTAAAATTTATTGACAAGAAAGATAGGGTCATAAAGGAATTAAGAAAACTTGGTTTTTCCTATGTGACACTCGACCTAGAAGGTTTCAGGTCAGGATCAATGGATGAGGGTCTGACAGAAGAAGAAAAGAAAAAGTGGATCTTATAATGGACAAAAAAATCTTAATCAAACAAATTAAAGAAGGGATAATCTCAGAAGAGGCTGCCCTTGAAATCCTAGAAGACAAAGGATATGCAGACGTGAGTGAAAACGCAAAAATTGACTTCTCAAGAAGGGAAAGACGCGGTTTTCCAGAAGCAATTTACTGTGCATCGAAGGATGACAAGAGCCTTATACAAATTTTTAAGGCCTTTTACGACAGGGGTGAATCTGTTATCGGCACCAGGGCAAGCCGTAGGCAATACGAAATTGTAAAAGAAGTCATTCCAGATGCAGAGTATTCAGACCTTGCCCAAATTATTAGCTTAGACTACTCCAAAGAAAGCGACAAAATCGGCGAAATCGCCATAGTCTCTGCTGGCACATCAGACTTACCTATTAGCCTTGAAGCTGAAATCACAGCTAGGTTTTTGGGCGCAAAAGTAAAAGCCTACAGGGATGTGGGTGTTGCAGGAGTGCACAGGCTCTTAGATAAGACAGAAGAAATTAAAAAAGCAAATGTAATTATAGCAATAGCAGGTATGGAAGCAGCCCTCGCAACAGTGCTTGCAGGTCTTGTTGATAAACCAATTATAGCTGTGCCAACATCAGTCGGCTACGGAGCAAATCTAGGAGGCATCACAGCCCTCCTATCAATGATAAACTCCTGCGCCGAAGGAGTAAGCGTAGTTAATATCGACAATGGCTACGGTGCCGCCTACCAAGCCTGCCAAATAAATAGGCTAATAGCGAAAGGAAATAAATAATGGACCTATATTTTGAAATGTATTCAGGAATCGCTGGCGATATGACCATAGGAGCTCTTTTAGACCTCGGTGCCAGCAAGGAAAAATTAGAAGCAGGAATCAAATCTCTTGGACTTACAGGCTATGATTTGGTTTTTGAAAGAGTAAAGAAAAATGGAATCGACGCCTATAACTTTGACGTAATACTAGCAGGTCACGATCACGACCATCACCACTGTCATTCCCACGAACACACTCACGAAGATGGCCACACCCATACTCACGAACATTGTCATGAACATAATCACGACCATGACCATAATCATGACCATTGCCATGAACACACCCATGAAGACGGTCACACTCATACTCATGAGCATTCTCACGACCATGACCACCCTCATAGCCATGACCATGTTCACAGAAACCTAGCCGATATTGAAAAAATAATCAATTCTTCAGACCTAAATGAAAATATCAAGAAAAACGCCCTAGGCATTTTCGACATCATTGCCAATGCAGAAGCAAAAGCTCACGGTATTGACAAGTCTGAAGTGCATTTCCACGAGGTTGGCGCCATCGATTCTATAATCGACATTGTCGGCACTTGCATCTGCCTAGATGATTTGGGTGTGGAAAATATTTATTTTTCAGACCTCTATGAAGGATTTGGCTATCAAATGTGCGCCCACGGACCAATGCCAATACCAGTGCCAGCTGTAGCCAATATCCTAGCAGATTCTGACATTAATCTAAACTTCATAGGAGAAGAAGGCGAGCACATCACCCCAACAGGAGCTGCCATAGTAAAATACTTCTATAAAAAAGTCCCAGAAAGCTTTACAATCAAAAAAATCGGCCTTGGAGCCGGCAACAGAGAGTATAAAAAGTCTACCAATATCCTAAGGGTAATTGAAATCGAAACTGGTAAAAAAAAACAATAAGACTACTTGAAACAAATATTGACGATGCCAGCGGAGAAATCTTAGGTAATGCCATGGAAAAAATTATGACTATCGCTCTAGACTGCTATTACAGTCCGATTTTCATGAAGAAAAATCGTCCAGCCTATAAATTATCTGTAATCTATAAGGCATGTAACGAAGAGAAAATTGAAGATATAATCTTTACAGAAACCACATCCATAGGGGTGAGAAAATTTGACCTCGAAAGAAGCATCCTCGATAGGAAAATAATAAAAATTCCTTATGGAGATAGAGACTACCTTGCAAAACAAGTTACCTATAAGGATAAAACTTACACCTACCCAGAATACGAATCCGCCAAAGACTTGGCAGAAAATGAGGCAATATCCCTAAAAGAAGCCTACGATTTGATGAGGGCCTTAGTAGTAAATATTGAAAAATAAAGACTAACCAGGACTGAAAAATTGTCCTGGTTTTTTGTGGGAATTTATTAGATTTATTGTCTATCTGCTCTTATCCACTTCCTTAATTTATGTAATTCCTCTTCCTTTGCTGGCTCACCTTCTCGAAATGCTGCTTTGTAAAAATAATCTCTACGGTGCAATGTTCATAGAATATACATAGGATGGAAAAATGTTTAGCTATGAATTCATAGAAGTTGTCCCTGAAGGTGGGTTTAAAGCAGGAAAGACCGATACCTTTGCAAGGTGCAAGGAAATCATAAATGAAAGGTAGGGGGAAGGTTGAGAACTTATACAAATAGTCCCTGTTACCAATGAAAAATGGTCCTCATATTCCTTTATCAATTACACCTTGGTCTTTAAGGTTAATAATTAATTCGCTTTACAAAAAAGGTGAGAAATCCTCGCCTTTTTTCTTGCCTAAAATCACATTTATTGCTAGTATAATTTTTTCTTATTTTACGATCATTTGACCAATAATATCCCGTCAAAAAAGCCAACCCTTAGGCTGGCTTGATTTTACTCATCGTCTTTTGACAAGTCTATAAATCTCTTATTTTCATCTTCTTTTTCAGAATCATTTTCAGTTTCAACTTCTTTTTCAACTGGTTTTTCGTTTTCTTCTGATTTTTCAGATTCTTCTTGTGATTTATTTTCTTCGTTTCCTTCAAGATTTTTTACATCTACATCTGTATTTTCATCGATTTTTTCTTGGCTGACTTCTTTATCCTTTTTTCCTTCAAGAATTTCCATAAATTCTTCTCCAGTTATGGTTTCTTCTTTTAGAAGGTAGGCTGAGATTTCATGTAGTTTGTCGATGTTTTCTTTTAGGATTTCTACTGCTCTAAAGTGAGCGTCAGCTATGATTTTTGAAACCTTTTGGTCAATCTTGTTGCCTGTACCATCTGAAACTATCATTGCCCTTTGACCACCTAGGTATCTTCCTTGGATTTGTTCTAACTGCATGAAGTCAAATTCATCATCCATACCATAGATTGTAACCATATTTCTTGCTATGGCTGTAGCCTTTTCTATATCATTTGACGCACCAGTGGTCTTTGTATTGAAGATTAGCTCTTCTGCAGCTCTACCACCTGCAAAGGTCACGATTTCATCGATTAACTCTTGCTTGGTCATGATATATTTTTCATCCTTATCGACTGTCATGGTGTAGCCTAGGGCACCACCAGTTCTTGGCACTATGGTTATCTTTGTAACTGGTGTCTTATGGGTTTGGATAGCTGCTACAAGGGCATGGCCAACCTCGTGGTAGGCTATGATTTTCTTTTGATCATCTGATATTACAGCATTTTTCTTTTGCATACCCGCTATTACTGTTTCGATTGATTCCTCAAGGTCTGCTTGGGTTAGCTTCTTTCTGCCTTCCCTTACAGCCCTTAGGGCACCTTCGTTTACAATATTAGCTAGGTCTGCTCCGGATGTACCTGCAGTTCTCTTTGCTATTTCTTCATAGTCTATATCTGTTTCTTTTTTGATTTTTTTGGCATGGACTTTTAAGATATCCTCACGTCCCTTTAGGTCTGGAAGTTCTACTTGGACTTGCCTATCAAACCTACCTGGTCTGGTTAGGGCTGGGTCAAGGATTTCTGGTCTGTTTGTTGCAGCAAGTAATACTACTCCTTCTGCCGCATCGAAACCATCCATTTCGTTTAATAATTGGTTTAGGGTTTGTTCACGTTCGTCGTTTCCAGAGTATCCTGACACGTCACGTTTTTTACCGATTGCGTCGATTTCATCTATAAAGACTATACATGGGGCTTTTTCCTTGGCTTGTTTAAACAAGTCTCTTACCTTGGATGCACCCATACCTACGAACATTTCGACAAATTCAGAACCTGAAATGGTAAAAAATGGTACTTTGGCTTCACCGGCAACAGCTTTTGCAAGTAGGGTCTTACCAGTTCCTGGAGGACCAACAAGTAGGATTCCCTTTGGTACCCTAGCTCCGATTTCCTTATATTTGCCTGGGTTGTGGAGGAAGTCAACTATTTCTGCCAAACTTTCCTTGGCTTCTTCCTGGCCTGCAACATCTTTAAAGCTCTTTCCTGTTTCATTTTCCATGTAAATTTTGGCATTAGATTTGCCAAAATTCATGAAATCAGAACCACCTCTGCCGCCCATAGTCTTAGAAAGAGACCTTGATGCGAAGTAGAAGATTCCAATTAGGAAAATAAATGGAAGTACACTTGTAAGGAAAAGTGACAAGTATGGATTCATCCTTGTTTCTATTTCCTTGCCGAAGATTAATTTGTCATTACGCTTTTGGGCTTTTAAAAGTCTTTCTGTAAGGTCTGTATCTTCCCATAGACCTGTTTGGTAGGTCTTTTCTTCCCCTTCGACTTTTGCCTTGAAGGTGTATTTTAAATTGTCTTTTGAAACTTCTGTTACCTGGTCGTTTTCAATCATCTCTACAAATTGACTGTAGGATACTTCCTTAGCCCCATCTTGCTTAGAAATTGGGCTAAATACATATGAAAATATGAAATATATCAATATAGCGCCTATCCAATAATAGAGTAGGGGCCTATTTTTTCTTGGTTTTTGGTTCATATAAATCTCCTTGATATATATTTATCAAGCAGTAAGTCAAGTTCTTTTAATTCTGCTACTATAGTTTCTAAATTAACATCCACAGCATCATCAGGGAATTCTTCTCTAATCTTATAGAAATATTCTCCCAAATCCTTACTTGCAGCTATTCCTACATCAGTTAACCTGACATTAACCACTCTTTCGTCTTCTTCGCTTCTTATCCTATCTACAAAGCCTTTTTTCTCAAGTTTCTTGCAGATATTGGATATATTACCTCCTGTAACACCTATTATCTTTCCTAGATTTCCTATAGAAACATCGCTGTCACTGGAGTAAAGGGCGATTATTATCTTTAGTTGTAGAGGTGTTAGGTCTAAACTGTTGGCAGTTTCCTGGAGTAACAAGTCTATTTTATGAGATATTTCTCTAATCATAGAAAAAATAGTATTGTTAAATTCAAAAAAGTTAATGTGTTTATCTGGCATAGCCACCTCCTAATATTATTATTTTACATATCTTAAATTTTATGTCAATATAAAAAGCTATGTTTTACACCTATTATATTTTTACCAATTTTCTTCAGCAAGGTAAGTAGCTGCTTTAAGGGCGGCAACCTGGCCCTGGCCAACAGCCTTCATAATTTGGTAGGGTTTGCCAGTTATATCTCCTGCAGCAAAAAGTCCCTTGATAGAAGTTGATGTGTCCTTGCTTGTAAAGATATGGTTATCTTCCATTTTTATACCTGGCACCAATCTTTCTACCTTGGAAGAATCTTTTTCTATAAAAAATCCATCAGCAAGGATTTCTCTACCAGATTTAAAAATAAGTTTTTCTACCCTTTCGCTTCCTTCAAAACCAAGAGGAATCTCGCCTTCGATTACTTCTATACCTGGATTTAGGTTAACATCCCTACCAGTCATATTTACAAAAACGAGCTCTTCTACTATCTCTGATGTAAAATTTGCTTCAGCTACAGATTCGTTATTGTAGCCTATAACCACGACTTTCTTTCCCCTATAAAGGGCGGCGTCGCAGGTCGCACAATAATTCACGCCCTTAGCAAAAAACTTATCTTCATTGGTCAAATCTTTTTTTAACTCAATACCAGTTGCCATAATTACAGACCTTGCTTCCACCATTTCATTTTTGGTTTCAATGGCGAAATAAGATCCCATAGCGTAAATGGTCTTAACCTTCCTGGTATCTCTTTTAATTTCAAAATCTTTTAGGGAATTTTTAAAAGCTTGATTTAATTCTAATCCTGTGACATCTTTAAATCCCAAGTAGTTTGAAATTTTTTTAGTTTTTATCAGTTTTTCAGAATCTTTTCCAAAAAGGACCACCGACTTATTTCTTATTTTTGAATTTAAAGCGGCGCTAAGTCCTGCAGGACCTGCGCCGATTATCGCAATATCATACATTATAGGAATTTTTCCATTTCCTCTACAAGGGCTTCTTTAGGATGAAAACCTATTAGATTTCCCTTTAAAACTCCATCCTTAAATATTAATAGAGAAGGAACTGCATTTATATTATATTGGGCAGCTATTTCATTTGACTCATCTACATCTACTGTGTAGATATCGTAGCTAACCTCCCCTGCTAATTGATCTAAAATTGGTGCTTGCATCTTGCATGGTCCACACCAAGTTGCAGAAAAATCTACTAGGCAAAGACCTGTGCCATTTTCTACCTTTTCTCTAAATTCAAATGTATCTAATTTTTGCATATATGCTCCTTAATTACTTTGCTCTACCAAACCAGCTACGTGATTAACTGGTAGTGAATATATTATACCCTTTCCTTGGCTTTCTAAATCCATTTGTTCATAAATTTCTTTTTGAATTTTTTCTGCCATGTCTTTTTTAACCAGCATAATTACCAGGTCTTTTTCTGGTTCTATATTCATCGACAAAAACAACTTGCTTTTTACAGCCTCGCCTGACCCCCTGCCATGGATAACTGTTGCCCCCCTTGCTCCATTATCCTGGGCTATGTGGATGGCTTTTTGGCCTTGGTGTCTGTCGACAATTACATACAAACAAACATATTCCATTTTATTTTCTCCCTCTAATGATGTTGAAAATGCCACAGCTGAATTGACCGCTTGTAGCTTTTCAGATATATTTTCTATTACCTTCTTTACAAACTCTTCTTCTATAAGGGCAGTAACTATTTCTTTTTTTGTCTTATCTATGGCAAGGCTTGCTAAAACATGACTGGGTGCAGAGCCTTCACCATAAAAACAACCGATTGCTGTAGCGCCATGGTCTTTTAGAATATTCATGAATTTACTTCCCTTACCCCTTGGTAAGATTATTCTTAATAATTGCATTATCTCGCTCCCTTATACAAATTTCCCATTATCATAATGGTTAAAACTGGCATCATGGCTACAAAAGAAATTACTCCAAAACCATCAGCAATATTGCCCGCAACTCCTTGACAAAATGCAAGGATAAAAGTAGCAGTCATAGGCCCTGATGCCACTCCTCCCGAATCAAATGCTATACCAACAAAGATTTGATCAACCCTCCTTGATAAAATAAGTGAGATTAAAAATCCTGGTACAATTAGCATCCAAAGGGAAAAACCTTCAATCCTTATCCTAAAAATCGCAAGCATGACCGCAAAAGCAACTCCAATTGACAAGGCTATTAGGATATTTTTCTTTGGGATAGAACCACCTGTTACATCTTCTACTTGTTCAGATAAAACAGCAACTGCTGGCTCTGCAAGGACTACAAGTAGCCCTAGGACAAAGCCAATCAACGGCAAGAACTTGCTATCTGATAGGCCTTCCCCCATGACTCTAGCAAGGTCCATAAAGCCTCCCTCAACACTAGTTAAAAAAATTATAAGCCCAAGATAGGTATAAACAAGACCTAAAGAGATAGACTTTATTTCTCCCTTTTCTACCTTAAAATAAAAATGATTCATTATATAAAATACAAGGGCAATTGGCACTATGGCAAAGGTTGAATTGATAAAGCCTGACATAAGTGGGGAATGGGAGACTCCTTCTGCCACTATTTCTCCACCACCGCCTGAAAATAAATTCATCAATAGACCGGCTAGGATTGGTCCTGTTGAGGCAAGACCAACAAGACCAAAAGAATCATCTTCACTCTTCTCGCCCTTGAGGCCCGCAACACCAAGGCCAAGAGCAATGATAAAAGGTGTTGTCATAGCACCTGTAGTTGCTCCTGATGAATCAAAGGCTATGGCATGGCCCATTTCTTCTGTAAAAATCATTAGGATAAAAACCGTCCCATAGATTAGGCACATCATTGTTGATAGGCTAATATCCTTACAAATCCTATAAAGACCTGAAGAAATCATTATTCCTACCCCGATGGAAATAATCATTACAATCACCTGGGCAGGGATTCCAATGGCGGATGTGACTTCTCCTGCAAGTATTAAAAGGTCTGGTTCTGCGATTGAAATTGTAAAGCCAATAAAAACTCCAAAAACTATTACCTTTATTAACTTATCAAATCTTGCAAGAAATTCTCCCATCATTGAACCAATCTCTGATACAGATATTTCCACTCCAGTTAAAAACACCCCAAGACCCAAGATTACTCCAATACAACCTAAAAAGAAATTGATTAGCAATTTGCTTTCAACCCCTACGAAAAAATTCAAAATTATAACTAGGATGGCAATGGGTATTACTGACTTAGACGTGTTTTTTATTTCATTTATAAATATAAGGCTCACCTTCTTTCTTAAAATTTCATAAAAAAAGAGCAACCAAATTCATTGATTGCCCTAATATTGTTTTATTATTTATTTGCTGCCTCAGCTGCTTCTCTAGCTCTTTCAGCTGCTTGCATAGCTGTAATGATAGCTATTTCATATACATCTTGTGCAGAACAACCTCTTGAAAGGTCATTAACTGGTGCATTAAGTCCTTGGAGTATTGGTCCTAGGGCCTTGTAACCGCCAAGTCTTTGAGCTATCTTGTATCCAATGTTACCAGCTTGTAGATCTGGGAAGATAAATACATTACACTTACCAGCTACGTCAGATTTTGGAGCTTTGTTTTTAGCTGTTGCAGGATCTATTGCCGCATCAAATTGGATTTCACCAACTATTTTGATTTCTGGATTGATTTCCTTAGCAAGTGCTGTTGCCCTAGATACCTTGGTTGCAAGGTCGTGGTGGGCAGAGCCAAAGGTTGAGAATGAAAGCATAGCTACATATGGGTCAAGACCAAAAGTCTTAGCTGTATGAGCTGTTTCTACTGCTACTTCTGCAAGTTCATCAGCTTCTAGAGTAATATTTACAGCTGTATCTGCAAATACTAATTGTTGTCCATCTGGTCCTAACATTACCATTACACCAGATACTCTTTTTCTACCTGGGATAGTTCTAATAATTTGTAGGGCTGGTCTGATGGTATCTGCTGTTGTATGGATAGCACCTGAAACAAGACCATCTGCAAGTCCAAGCTTTACTAGCATAACACCAAAGTAGTTTAGGTCTCTCTTTAGGATAAATTCTGCTTCATCCCTATCAATCTTGCCTTTTCTGATTTCTGCAAATGCATCAACCAATTCATCAAATTTTTCAAAAGTTTCTGGATTTAAAATCTTAATATTTGAAATGCTTTTGCCTAATTTATCAGCTGTCTTTTGAATTTCGCCTTGATCACCTAAGACTAATGGGGTGATTAATCCCTCTTCTTGGTGCTTGATAGCTGCCTCAAGCACTCTTGCGTCACTACCTTCTGGTAAGACTATGGTAAGGTTTTTCCCTTTTATTGCATTAATAGCTTCTTCTAGAATTCCAATTCTTGCCATTAAATCCTCCTTGTTATTTACTACTTTTATTATATTATTTATCTGATATAAAGCTAGTTTTTTTGCAATTTTTTTGCAATTTTATCTTTTAGCTTTATTAAGAGCCTTAGTTTCCGCCTCAGATAGTTCTTCCTTAGAGGAACCGTTTACAATTTCTTTTAAGTAGACATTAGCTCCATCACTTCCATAAAGACTTGTTAGAATAATTCCATTGTGAAAATTATCTAGCATGCAAAGAGCAAATGATAATTCACGACTCTGTCCCTCAAAGGCATCGAAGTGAACGACTGCCATATTTGATACAGCTCCCATAGTTGTATCCTTAGCATCAGAGGCAGTTTTATTTATATTTCTTAGCTCCTTGTGGGAGGATTCAATTTGGTCATTTAAGTTATTTAATAATTCTTCGATATTTACATCTGGGTCGTTGCCCCTTAAAAGATGGTCATATCTTTGTTTTTGCCTACGAGTCCTATCTTGGAGACTTTTTATCATAGCAAATTGTAAAATTACAATTAAAGCTAGAAGTCCCATCCCTACATATAATCCTGTCAAGCTTTCCTTCTTTCTATAATATTTCTATTATTCTCATATAATTTATTAGCTTCATCTAAAACTTCCCCAATATTATACTTATAATTTGTATCTTTTAAATTCACTTTAAGGGTCGGTACAGATGATTTTATCGCACTTATAAGCATCTCATTAGCTATTTCTCCATCAGTAAGAGTAGTAGCTTTTCCATGCTCTAGGTAAAAGGCAAGAACTTCCAAAGCTTTGCTTACTAAAGTGTTTAGCCTTATCTGTGGCTTTGATGCATCAACAAAATACTTCTCGTCAATAGGCCCTTTTTCCTTATACTGGTCTATTAAAAGAGATGCATAGTAAATATCATCATCGGCACACCCTACTAGGAGGTCTGATATTTCCTCCATGATCCTACGCTTATCTTTGGCTTCTTCTTTTAGGTCACCCCAGTCATTTCTTTCCATCATAAGGCATAAGTTCACAGCTAGATTGGCTGTTAATATTACAATAGCACCGCCACCTGGCTTAGCATTTATCTTCCTAGTTTCTTGGATTAGCTCTCCAACTTTCAAGTCATTAATCTTCATAAGAAATCCTATCATAAATTTTTTCTATATCTTCTATAGAATAACAATCTATGATCAATTTATAAGCATCCTTGGATTTTTCTATTGAAACCTTGGTTGCTAATTTATCCATAAACTTTTCCTCAAAATCGTCAAATAAAAGGGAGTCAAGATTTGGAAGTTTTTCTCCATCATCTTTTTTGATTTTCTTTTCTGACTTACCTGTTAGGTCTATATAGTTTTTATGAGGAAGATTTCTATCCTCTCTTGAAATTTTTTCCACATCACGAACAACGGCTTTTTTGTTAATATAATCATCTAAAGCTTTATCTCTTTTTTCTTCATCTTTTAATGACAAAAGACTTCTCGCTTGGGATGGGGAAATTGATCCCTCACTAAGAGCAGATTTTTCCTCTTCACTCAATTTTAATAACCTAATAGTATTGGCTATATAAGATCTAGACTTGCCCATTTTCTTGGCTATCTCATCTTGGGTTAAGCCATAGGTGTCAGCAAGTTTTTTATAGGCTGTTGCCTCTTCTATAGCTGACAAATCTTCCCTTTGAACATTTTCTATAAGAGATAAAACTTCTATATCTTTTTGATTATAAACCTTTATTATAGCGTCTATAGTTTTGGCTTCGTTTAAAAGACTTGCCCTATACCTTCTTTCGCCGGCAAGAATTTCGTAATAATCACCAGCCTTGGTAACTGTAATTGGGTTTAAAAGCCCATATTCTTTTATAGATAAGGCTAAGTCCTCTAGAGATTTTGGGTCAAAATCTGTCCTTGGCTGGCCATCTCTTGCTTTTATTTTCCCTATTGGAAGGCTTACTACCTTCGAAAAATCACCTTCCTCTTCATGAAGAGATTCTTTTTTTATTTCTTCTTTTATATCTGGTATTAAAGAGCTCAAGCCCCTTCCCAAAGTTCTTCTATTGGTCATCTATCCTCCTAATAATTAATCATTGTTTTTCTAATTATTTCAGAAGCAAGGCTAATATATGCCATAGCTCCCTGGCTATTAGGATCATATTCTATAGCAGATTTCCCATGCGAAGGTGCTTCCGCAAGCCTTACATTTCTTGGAATCATAGTCATAAAGACCTTATCCTTGAAAAATTTTTTAACTTCTTCTACAACCTCGGTAGCAAGCTTTGTTC
>NZ_CAUPHG010000036.1:0-15834 GCF_963510915.1 uncultured Anaerococcus sp.
CTTGAGGCCTTAGAAAAGACCCCTCCAGAGATATCTTCTGATATAAAGAGAAATGGTTTTGCCCTATCTGGAGCCTTATCAAAGCTTAGCGGCCTTGGAGAATATATTGAAAAGAAGATAGGACTTAAATCTTATCGCTCAGAAGACCCTGCTACTGATGCAATATTAGGAGCTGGACAAATTCTAGAAAATCCTGATAAGTATTTAAAATATCGTAAGTAGGTGGCTATGGCATATAATAGAATAAGAAAAGACAAAAAACCATTTGTTTTAACAGTTATAGGATTAAGCCTTCTTATATTGATATCCAGTCAAACAGAGTCACTTTCAAAAACTGGATCTAACTTGGCAAGTACAATGTTAAAACCAATTGAAAGTGTAACCTATTCAATTTCTTCTGCCATTATTGAGCAGATGGAAAGAACTATAGGATCTAAAGAAACTCGTGAACAAGTTTTAAAACTAGAGGCTGATAATAGAGCTTTAGTGATGGAGAATTCTAGGCTTTTAGCAACTATTAATAGGGAAGAATTTTTAAAAGAAGAAGCAGAAGCCACAAAGGGTTCAGAAAATAAGTACATCAAAGCAAAATTAGTAAATACAGATGTAAACTCAATGACAACCCATTTTAATATCGATAAGGGTGCAGAAGATGGAATCGAAAAAAACGACATAATTCTTCAAGCTGTCGGTGATAGCAAGTATTATACAGGTCTTGTAGGAAAGGTTACAGAAGTTTATAAGTCTACAGCTAGGGTTGAGACAATAAACTCTAATGAAAATGATGTTTCCTTTGTAAATGCAAGCTCTGGCGACTATGGAGTTATAGATATTTTTAATAAAAATACTATCCAAGGCTATATGATAGACTTAGAGTCAAAAATTGATGAAAAAGACATCTTACTTACTAGTGGCTTAGGTGGTATATATCCTTATGGCATCTACATAGGCAGGGTAGCCACAGTGACTATGAGTGAAGATTCACTTAGGAAAAATATCACTATCAAATCACCAGTAGATTTTTCACATTTATATAGGGTTCTTGTTCTAAAACATAATTCTACTTATACAGAAGATGAAAAACCCGTAACTAAGGAGAAAAAACAAAAGGAAGGTGAGATCTATGAATAAATTTAAAAGCTTTTTGATTTTGTTAATTAGTTTCATCTTGCAAACATCAATTTTTGCCAAAATAGAAATTTTAGGAGCCAATGTAAATATAATAATTCCAGCAACTATAGCCTTATCTCAAATTCTACCAAATAGGACCGGCAGGGTTGGAGGTTTAATAATAGGAATTGTTGAAGACTTTTTATTTACAAGCCTAATTGGGGTCAGAGCCTTATCCTATTACTTAATAGGTGTTGCCTCATCAGGAGAGTTTATAAGGGTGGCAAAGGATAAACAGGCCGGCATTATAGTTTGTTTCCTTGCTACATTTTTTAATTTTTTATTGGTAAATGGAATTTATTATATTTTTGGTAAGAGCCTTACATCAATAACTGGCTACCTAGGCTTAGAAATCATAGTTGAATCCATATTTAACTCAGTAATATACCTAGTTTATTATGAGCTTATTAAAAATATAATGTATATACCAACCTATAGAATTTAGAGGAATTTATGAAAACTAATAAAGAAAATAGACTTATTTTCATCCAGGTAGTTGTAGTTTTAGCTATCCTTGCTATTGTCATTAGACTTTTTAATGTAATGATTTCTAAGGGTGATTATTATAGAGACCTATCCGATAATAGGAAGGTAAAAGAAGTCGATGAGCTAGCTAGTAGGGGAAATATCTACGATAGGAATGGTAAAATACTTGCCACATCTGTTCCATCCTTTGCAGTTAAGCTCTACAAAGATGAGTTAATGGCTCTTGATGATGATAAGAGAATAGAGGAAATAGCGAACCTTGTAGATGTACTTGAAGAAGACGGGGTCAACTATACAGAAGACTTTAATATAAAATTAAATACCTTTAAATACCAAAAAGAAGAAGATTATTTCAAGAAAAAAGAAATGCCGATTGAAAATGTAGTCAATAAGTTGATTGATAATAAACTTGTGGATGAATTTTTGCTTTCTTATTATTCGGAAGATGGGATTAGTTATGAAACTTTAAATACAGCTATCCTTGCCCTCAAGAAAAGAGGCATAGATGTTCCTGCTCATATAAGTCAGGAAGATGGAAAGCTCAAGGTTGAATATAAGAAAAATTACGAAAAGAAACTTGCCTACATTGGTCATAGCAAGGATGATAATCCGATAGATGTCATCGTCCAATCAGTTGGTGAAGATAGGTCTGTTTTATTATCTATCTTGCAAAATTCACACGCCAGACTCTTAGCTTATAAGATTTTGGATGCAAATAAGCTTTTGGGTGATTTAGCCATGGATGCTTACTGCCTAAAAAGTGACCAAGATTTAATAGAGAAAAAGGCAAGACTTCACAAGGTCTTTAAGAAAATAAGTCTTGATTCAAAGCCAAGCGATGATTTTTGTGAAATAGTTAGAAATGCTACAATCAAAGATGTCCTAACATCTGCTATGGTTGATGATAAGGGAGCCTATATAATTCCAGCAAATATTCTTATAGAGCAGTTAGAAAATAAGGGAATTTACGCTAACTTTGAAACAGAAGTAATAACAGAGACTAAGGATGATAAGAACCAATATTCAGTTGATGTTAGGTTTAAAAATCCTCAAGCTGGTTCTGCAGTAGATGAGCTTGTTAGACTTGCGGAAGAGCATGACTTAATAAAGCCTTTAATACTATCGGAATATGTAAAATATATGGCTCAAAATGCTAATACAAAGAATAATATATATCCAAATATAGATATAACTGATGACGACCCGGATGAATGGGAATACACATTCACTATTGACAAGAGAGATTTTTATACCCACTATGCCAATAAGGACAGGGTGAATTCAACTAAAGACACTGTCGAAATTCTAATGAATGAAAAAGACGGACAGAAAATCCTTGAATACCTAAAAAAAGTAAGCGGCCTTGATGCCTACAATGATGTTGAGGCTGTAGGTATCCTTACCATAGACAACACCCTAAATAGGCAAGGATCATTTGGTTATAGGCCAATAAATATTGTTTATAATCTTGATGAATCGACAGTCTTAAAAATAGAGGAAAAAATTAATTCTGGATCAGGTATTGTGGTTGAAACCATACCAATTAGGTCATATCCAAATAGGAATCTCGCTAGCCACGTCTTAGGATATATGGGACCAATAGCAACACCTGAAGAGGTCGATAAGTATGTAAAAGAAAGAGCTTATTTAAGAGATGAAATTATTGGTAAGACTGGTATAGAAGAATCTTACCAAGATAACCTAAAGGGCAAAAACGGAAGGTCTCTTGTGACTGTTGACTCTGCGGGAAATAGGAGAGAGACAATTTCTCAAACCAAATCCGAACCAGGAGATGATGTTTACTTATCAATAGATGCTAAGCTTCAAAAACAAGCAGAAGATTCACTTGAAGGTGTATTAAGGGCCCTAAGAGAATCTGCCTACTATGAATCAGATTATGGTTCATTTAGACCATTTAAGATGGCGCCACACGCAGAAAGTGGAGCTGTAGTTGTAACTGATGTTAAGACTGGTGAGGTCCTAGCCCTAGCATCATATCCTAACTATGATCCAAACTTATTTTCTACTGGGATTTCCGCATCTGACTGGGAAGCTCTTCAAGTTGAAGATAGCGAAGGACCATTAGCTCCTAGACCTATGCTAAATATAGCCACCCAAACAGCAGTAATGCCTGGTTCTACCTTCAAATTAGTAACTGCTCTAGCAGCTCTTGAAAAGGGATTAGATCCTCAGGCTATAAACAATTGCCATGGCTTTATGGAAATCGGAAATAGGAGATTTTCATGTTTAATTTATACTGAAAGTGGTATGACTCATGGTGAAGAGAACTTATATGGTGCAATCAGAGATTCTTGTAACTACTATTTCTACACCCTAGCTTTAGGTGAAAACCCTGAAGACGGTGATACACTTGCAACCAAGCTTGAGTTAAATGATATTAGGCTTGCCTGTGAGATGTTAGGTCTTGACCAAGAAACAGGTATAGAGATTAACATTCCAAAAGAAGCCAAGGGTAATGTACCTTCAATAGGTAAAAAAATTGAAGTAACTAAGTTGATGCTAAAAGACTATTTAGTAAAAAACCTCACCCTCTTTATCAAAGATGGCGTTAAGAAAACAAAGGATGAATACGAGAAGGATATAGCTGATATATTAAAATTTACAGACAAGCCTAATGAATGGTCAAGAAAAGCTATAGTCGACTTTTTCGATGCAAGAGGTTATGATTCCCTCCTAGTTCCAGAAGGACACAGAGATGGACTTGCTGATACAATAAAGTACACATACCTTAACCAAGCTGCCTGGGATATAACCGATATGCTTAATATTGTAATTGGTCAGGGACAAAACTCCTATACACCAATCCAGATGAATAGGGCTATTGCAACTCTTACTAATGGTGGTTACCTAAATAAATTTACCCTCATAAACAAGATTAAAAACCACGATTCTGGTGAAGTTTTATTTGAAAATGTACCAGAAAATAAGAGAATAGATATTAAGGATAAGAAATATCTAGAAGATATCAAATACGGAACCTTACTGGTAGCACAAAAAAATGCTGTCCTAAGCCAACTTCCGATAGATATTGGTATAAAAACAGGTACAGCAGAAGTAGAGGGTAAAAACCCTGATGGAACAGACTACGATACCTATGCTTGGATGGTAGGTTTTGCACCTTATGATAATCCGGAAATAGCTATTTCTATCGTATTAACCCAGGGTGACACTTCCTACAATGCATCTCCAATTATGAGGGATATCATAGCTAGGTATTTTGATTTGAATGTTGATATGATAAATGCGGAGCCAACTGCCAAAGATATACAAGATCTTGGAGATTCTCCAAATAGTCAAGAACATAACCATAGTCACGAACATTAGTTAAGAGGAAATTATGCAAATATATCTAATAAACGGAAAAAACAATATAGGAAAAACTGATTTTGCGGTCAACCTTGCGGATAGATTATCAGAAGATAAGAAAGTCTTATTAACATCATTTTTCAGAAGTGAACAATCAAATATAGAAGATTACTACAAAAAAGACGGCATGATAAGTTATGATATTTCTGATTACTTTCTAGGTTTATGTGACCTTGATAGGGTAATCGTTCATGAAAATACTAATCTAAGTCTAATCATAGCTCCATTGCTTGAAGGTAAGTATGATTTTAGGGTTGAAGATGTTTATAACCTAATAGATGAAGTTGATGTTGATGTATTAATCATTGATAATCTAGACCTTGCAATAAAGGATGCAATAAAAATCGAAATTATTGACAAAGATGATATAGGAAAGGATGTACATGCCAACTTCTATTTTATAAATCGTACAAACAATGATTTTGATCCAAGATATAGCAAAGAAAAACTCCTTAGCAAATCTGCTATATACTTGGGCTTTGTAAAGGAAAATGAATATTTCAAAAAAGTAATAGATAATCTTTTAAAAGGTCAAGCTGAGCCAATAGCCAATCTAGGATTTTTTGAAAAGCTTATGAGGATTTTCAAAAAGTGAAAGAAATTTTAATTGATGAAAAAGAAAAAATTCTCATTAGAGTAAAAGACGGGAGAGTTATAGAAGTTAGATTCTATGACTCTTTTCTTCATAATATTTATAGGGCTAAGGTTGAAAACAAAATTCCAAGTCTCAATGCTTATTTTGTTAAAATTTCTGAAAGTGAGACTTTATTCTTAAAGTCTACGCTTGATTATAAGGTTGGTGATAATGTTATAGTTGAATATGTAAGAGAGCCAGCTAACGGTAAATTGGGGCTTGGAAGTGAAAATTTCTTCATAGAAAATGAAAATTACACCCTAAGTAGGTATCCCCTTATAAAAAGACCAAAGCTTAAACCTGGCATGAAAAAGGATGAGAAACTTTACAAGAAGATTTTAGGACAAAAAGAAAGACTGATAAATGAAGAGAAGTTTTTTCCAAGTCCAAAGCTCCTTAAAGAAAATTCCTTAAAAGATAAGTATCTACTAAAGTACAAAGACTATGAGCAAAAATACATAGATATAAATAATTCGATTGAATTTTCTAGGCTTAAAGAGGAATTAAAAAAGTCAGAATTAGCCTACAAGGATATGTCTATTATTATAGATGAGCTAAAAACTTTGACTGTTATTGATGTGAATACTGGTTCTAAAAAATCTAAGATGAGCAAAAAAGAATTTCTATTGAATACGAATTTAGACCTAATTGACTTCATTGCCTATAATTTAAAATTGAGAAATATTGGTGGCATGGTAGTTATAGATTTTTTAAGATCTGATGGGGAAGATGAAATAATAGAAGCCTTCAAAAAAACTATTAGTCATTATGGACTTGAGGCTGAAATATTTGGTTTTTCCAAGATGGGATTGTTTGAAATTAGTATAAAAAGAAGAGGCGATAGTTTAAAAGCTAACCTTGTGAAAAGAAAATTACTTTTCTAGGCCAAATGCTTTTACTAAAGCCTCTTTTTCTTTTTTTGTAAGTTTTTTTATCCTCGCCTCTAGTTTTAGGCCTATTGATTTACTATCAACTCTTTTGAAATAAACAAGACTAACTGGTAGCCTAGATCTGGTGTACTTAGCTCCCTTTCCAGAATTATGGGTTATAACTCTTTCTTTAATGTTATTAGTATAACCCGTATATAAGGAATCATCTCCACACCTTAATATATAAACAAAGTGCATTAGGAAAATTTCTCATTAAGAACTTGGTTTATAATATCAATATCAAAGCCCTTACTAACCAAGTGCCTAAAAACCTTTGTCCTATTTTCATAGGAAAAGTCGTTTTTGATTTTTTTATCAGCAAAAAAACTTGCTTTTTCAGCTTCTCTTTCATCACTAATAAGGTAGATATAATCATCAATTAGCTTATCATCAATATGTTTTCTTTTGAGCATAAATCTTATCTTGCCCCTAGCCCAGTTTGAAATTTCATCCTTATCCCTTATGTAGGCCTTAACATAGGCTTCATCATCGAGGAATCCATAGGAAGCAAGGTAGGCGATAATTTTTTCTATCACATCCTCAGAAAAATTTTTCTCTTTAAGTTTTTGTCTAATTTCGTAAGTTGATTTTTGTGAATAAGAAATTTTATTGAGGGCGAAGTTTTTTGCCCTGTTAAATTCATCATTAGCAAGGATTTTCTTATAGGTCTTAAAGTCGATTTCACTTTCAACTTCAAAGCCATTTTCATAATATAGGTCGTAGTCTATATAAAACTTCTCATTTGAAATCGTAAGCCTAATTAGGTTATATTTATCTGAGTATTCTATATTTTCGATAATCATTTCATAGTCAAAATAGCATTATATACTAGGGGAGCGACCATGGCTATAGCAATTACAATTGCAAAAATTTTTAACATTAATTTTCTTGTATTTTTCATAATTCACCTCAATAGACATTTTACTATAAAAGCTTAAAAAATAAAAATATTTGCATTAATATAAAATCCATGGTATTATATTATTTGTCAGTAGGAAAGACCTGGGCTAATTACTTGGGAAATCCTAAAGAAATAATAAAAAATATTTGACAAAAACTAAAAAAAGTTGTATACTTAAATAGTCAGTATGAATAGTGAAGATACAAACGTGGTGGGTATAGTCCAGTTGGTTACGACACCTGGTTGTGGCCCAGGAGAGCGTGAGTTCGAATCTCACTACTCACCCCATGCGGGATTGGCGGAATTGGCAGACGCGCTAGACTTAGGATCTAGTGAGAATTTCTCGTGAAGGTTCGACTCCTTTATCCCGCACCAATAAGTAAAAAAGAGCGTTGGAAACCAACGCTCTTTTTTGTGCTAATTTTTCACCCTAGGTATAAGCCTAGTGTGAAAAAATTATTTAATATCTACTTCATAATCTTCTAGATCAATGAATTGCTCTTTCTCAAAGCTGAGGCTTATTGCATCAAATTCTCTTGTTTCACCTGGTTTTAGGTAGGCGGTTGTGTTTATAGCTGAGTCAATTTTGTTGCCAGCCTTATCTTTTACTGCAAATTCTAATTCTACAAATTCAATTTCTTTATCAGTCTTGTTTTTTATAAGACCTGTTATATATGGTGTGATGTCAGAATCATTTACGACTAGGTCTGTTAATTCAATCTTAGATTTAGCTTCTTCCTTTAGCTTATCTTTATCTTTTTTTTCAGGTTTGACAGCTTTTTCTTCTGTTTTTTTTGCCTTTTCTTCGATAGCAGGAGTTTTTTCTTTATTATCTGTTGTTGTTGACTTTCCACCACACGCAGTTAAAAGTCCTGCAGTCAAGAGTACGATTAGTACTTTTTTCATTGTATCCTCCTATAAAATTTAGACTAAGCATTGCGGCTTAGTAATTGATATTTATTATCAATTGTATTATACCTGCATCTTTACTTGGAAAACATTTATTCTTTATTTTTTTATTTTTAAGGCTGGGTTTTTAGGTTGTGTTTTTTAATTCTTTTGTAAGTGCCTTATCGACAACTATTTTTATATATAAATCTAATAAAAAACCTATTTTATGTTAGGAATAAGACCTAGTTTACCAATAAGATTTATTAAGAGTTGACACTATCTTTTATTTAACATAAAATAAAGATAACAGGGGAGCTTATTGCTGAGAGGAAGTTTGACTTCGACCCTTTACTTGATACGGATAATGCCGGCGTAAGGAGTCTTTTTTTAAATTTTGCTAACCCGTGGGTTAGCTTTTTTTATTTGCTTGTCTGTTAAATATATTTTAGGAGAGAAAAATGAATAATACTAAACTTAAAAAACTTGTTCTATCATCTTTTTTAATAGCAATTGCAGTAGTGGGATCTACATTTTCATTTCCGGTATTTTTTAGTAAGTGCGCACCAGTCCAACATATAGTAAATATGTTTGCAGCTGTTACACTTGGTCCCTTTTACGGGGTAGTGATTGCTTTTATAGCATCTTTTATAAGGAATATGACTGGTCTTGGAAGCCTTATGGCTTTTCCAGGCTCTATGTTTGGGGCTCTGCTATGCGGAATTCTTTACAAGAAAACTAAAAAACTATCCCTAACTGCTTTTGGAGAAGTTTTTGGTACATCAATTCTTGGTGGGCTTGCAGCATACCCTGTAGCAATCTTACTTATGGGAAAACCTGCAGCAGACATAGCTTTTTATACCTATATCCTTCCATTTTTTGCGTCAACAGCAGGAGGAACTATTATTGCCTCAATAATTTTGGTAAGATTGAAGGACACTAAATTTGTAAAAGAGATTTATAATTAAAAATATTAAGGAGCATATATGAAAACTTGTTTAACAATTGCTGGATCAGATTCATCTGGTGGTGCTGGAATCCAAGCAGACCTTAAAACAATGACTGTAAATGGTGTTTATGCCATGAGCGTAATTACAGCCTTAACAGCCCAAAATACTATGGGAGTAACAGGTATCTTAGATGTAAGTCCTGAATTCATTATAGAACAAATGGATGCTGTTTTTACTGATATCTATCCAGATGCTATTAAAATTGGCATGGTATCATCATCAGAAATAGTAGAGGCTATAGCAAGCTCGCTTGAAAAATACCAGGCGAAAAATATTGTACTAGATCCAGTAATGGTAGCTACATCTGGGGCAAAACTTCTAAAAGAAGAAGCTATGACTAGTCTAATTAACAGGCTAATTCCTCTTGCAGATGTGATTACTCCTAATATTCCAGAAGGAGAAATCTTAGCAGATATGAAAATTGCCAGCGAAGATGATATGAAAAAAGCTGCAGAAATAATTGGAGAAAAATATTTTTGTGCAGTTCTTCTTAAAGGTGGTCATTCGATAAATGATGCTAACGACCTTTTATATAGGAATGGTGAATATAAGTGGTTTAGGTCAGAAAGAATTGAAAATAATAACACCCATGGTACAGGATGCACTCTTTCAAGTGCCATAGCTTCTGGACTTGCTAAGGGCTATGACCTTGATCAAGCGATTGCTAAGGCAAAAGATTACCTTACAGGTGCTTTAAAGGCAGGGCTTGATTTAGGAAAGGGTTCCGGACCTCTTATGCACAATTACAAATTGGTTGATTAATACAAAGGGGCTGTTGCAGAATGAATAAATCGTCCCTATATCATCATAGGGTCTCAATGAGCCGACGGGCTAAAACTGGCCCGCCGGCCCTAAGAGGCAAACTTTGAGAGAGAACCCTATGATGATGGGACGATAGTTATTCACAATTTGCAACAGCCCCTTTTATTTATAATATTAATTGATAAGGCTATTTGCTAATCAAGAATGTCTACATTTTTTTAGTGAATATGGTAGAATAACTATATGATTTTGGCAAGGAGTATTAATGAAAACCGATCGTAGAGAATTGATTCTAAATGGAAATATCTATAAGGCAATTGCTGTTATTTCCATACCTATTATACTAAACAACTTTATCCAACAGCTTTATTCTCTGGCTGATGCTTTTTGGCTAGGTAAATTGGGAACGGCAGAATTTGCTGCCACATCTTTTACTTGGCCTGTTATTTTTTTGTTTAATTCTATAGGCATTGGCCTATCTATAGCTGGAATTTCCCTCATTTCTCAGCTTATTGGGATGGATGATATTAAGCTTGCACAGAAATATAATGATACAATTATAAATATTTCACTTTTATTTTCTTTAGTTTTTATGGTTGTTGGATATTTCACAGCAGACTTTATTGTTGGTATGATGGGAGCAAGTGGTGATTTATACATATATTCAGTTGAGTATTTGAAATACTCATATTTTGGCATACCCTTTATATTTTTATATTTTATTTATACTGCAGTTTTTCAAGCCCAAGGTAAAAATACTATCCCAACTCTTATAAGCACAACCTGTGTAATTTTAAATATGGTTTTAAATCCTTTTTTTATTTTTGATAAAATACCTATATTTGGTTTTAACGGACTTGGATTCGGAGTAAAGGGAGCTGCTATTGCTACTGTTTTAACGCAAGCACTTATGTTTATCTTAGGTTTTATCCATTTAAGGATAAACAAGGACCTTATAAAACTTAAATATGAATCACTTTTCTTTACAAGATGGGATAGGCATATAGTAAAGAAAATTTATACTATAGCGACACCTGCAGTTGTAGGACAAATGGGAACAGCAACAGGTTTTATCATCCTAAATTCATTCATCCAATCCTACGGCACAGACACAGTGGCTGCTTATGGTATGGTAAACAGGATTAGTGGCTTATTAAATATTCCGCCGGGAGGCATTGGCTCAGCTATTACCAGTATAATTGGTCAGAATATTGGTAGTGGTAATATTAAAAGAGTAAAAGATACCTTTAAGAAGGCATCTATAATTGTAATTATTATGTCGATAATAATTGCTATAATAAGCTTTATATATAGATTTGAGATACTTAGGTTTTTTATAGACGCACCTCTTGATTCAAATCTTATGGTTGAAGCAGATTCATATATGTTTTACACCCTAATAACACTGCTTATGTTGAACATGTTTTTTATCTACCAAGGCCTTTTCCAAGGATCTGGCAATGCTAAATACTCAATGTTTATTGATGTATTAAGGCTTTGGGTAATTAGGATTCCACTTCTTTTCTTTTTTAAGTATTTTACAGATTTGGGGGCGACTGGTATATGGATTTCCATGGCGGTTTCCAATGTAATGATAAGCATAATTGGCCATATCATATATTTAAGAGGCAACTGGATGAAGGGGTCTTTTTAATAATAATTTTATAAATGAGTTAATAATATAAAGACTTGCAAATGTTATCATTTATAGGTTATAATTAATAATAAGTAGGAGGAATGTTTTGCAGCACACTAAAAGAATTATATTAAAACTAAGCGGCGAGGCCCTTTCTGGCAAGACTGGTTTTGGCTTTGACGATGAAATGATTACAAAAATTTGTGAAAATATCAAAATCCTTACAGAAAAAGGCATCCAAGTAGCCATAGTTGTAGGTGGTGGCAATTTCTGGCGTGGAAGGTCAGGCACCACTATAGACAGGGCAAGTTCTGATAATATTGGAATGCTCGGCACTGTTATGAATGGACTTAGGGTCCAAGGTACCCTAGAAGAAATGGGACTTGATACAAGACTTATGACAGCAATTTCTATGAAAGAAGTCGCTGAGCCATATATCAGACGTAGAGCGGTTAGGCACCTTGAAAAAGGCAGGATAGTTATCTTTTCAGCAGGTACAGGCCTTCCATATTTTTCAACCGACACAACTGCTAGTTTAAGAGCTCTTGAAATTGGAGCTGACGTAATCTTACTTGGCAAAACTGGTACAGATGGTATCTATGATAAGGATCCAAATGTCCATGCCGATGCAAAGAAATTTGACAAGCTAACCTATAAAGACATCCTTCAAAAGGAACTAAAGATAATGGATACAACAGCCACATCACTTTGTATGGATAATGATATGCCATTAATTGTCTTTGGGATAGATGATCCAGCAAATATGGTAAGAGTATTTGAAAATGAAAATCTTGGAACAAGAGTAAAGGAGAGTTTTTAAAATGCTATACGAACAAATAAAAAAAGAAACCAATGATGGAATGAAAAAAACGGTAGATTCTTTTGAAAGAAGAATTTCTACAATTAAGGCAGGCAGAGCAACTGAAGCTATATTAGATGGGATTACTTTTTCCTATTATGGAACAGAAACACCAATCAACCAAGCTGCAACTATTTCAATTCCTGAAGCAAGGTTACTTGTAATCAAACCTTGGGATAGGTCAAATATAGGACCAATAGAAAAGGCTATTCTTAAATCAAATATAGGTATTACTCCTGGAAACGATGGTGAAATTATTAGACTACCTTTCCCTGCTCTTACAGAAGAGAGAAGAAAAGAATATACCAAAGAAGTAAACACCTATGCAGAAGATGCCAAAATCGTTGTTAGAAATGTAAGACGTGACTCTATGGATGAAGTTAAAAAGTCAGAAAAATCTGGAGATATTACAGAAGACGATAGATATAAACTTGAAGATGAAATCCAAAAAATTACTGATAGTTTTATCAAATCCATAGACGAAATGGCTGACAAAAAGAACAAAGAATTAATGAATGTATAATTGAATAGGGATAAATATAAGAGGATAGTTAGTATTCTAAATAAGGACATAGGACCTAAGAAGATAGATTCTAGGACTATGTCTTTGTTTCTAAAGCAACTATCCTTGCTTTTAAATTCAGGCATAAGCCTACACGAAAGTCTACATATTATGAAAAGACAAGGGCCAGATAAGAAAGTAGGAAGGGCAATCGACCTAGTAATAGGTGGCCTTGAGAGAGGCGTAGGGGTCTACGATGCTTTTTATATGGCCAAGGACTATTTTTCACCCTTAGTTTTAGCTTTTATAAAGACAGGTACAAAAACTGGGTCTTTAGGTAAAATTCTAAGAGATTTATCAGATTTTATTTTTGAAGAGAGCAAAAACAAATCAACTGTTAAACAGGCAATGACCTATCCAATTTTGGTATTAATTGTAAGTATTCTTGTAATTATTGCAATTCTTAAATTTGTCATGCCTAGTTTTATAGAAATTTTTAACAGTTCAAAGCTTGAATTGCCCCTTCCAACAAGAATTTTGCTTGGCTTATCAAAGTTTTTTGCTGAGTATGGCCTGATAATTTTCCTAATAATTCTTTTATTTATATTGTTGTATTTTTATCTAAGGACAGATTATAAGAAGAGAATAAAAATAGATGAGTTTATTTTTAAATTTAAGCCAACAAGGGAAATAAATAGGCTAAGGATTGAATACCAGCTTACATCAATTTACTATATCTTGAGAAGTGGAGACATAGAAACAATTCATTCTTTTGATATTATGGCGGATTCTTTTAAAAACACCTTTGTCAAAGCGAATTTAAGGTGGGTTAGAGATAAGATTAATAAGGGAGAAAGTCTTAGCACAGCTTTCAGAAAGGTGGGAATGTTTTCACCTCTTTTGATATCAATGGTTGAAATTGGTGAGGAAACTTCAAGTCTTGACATAAGTATGAAAAAAGCCAATGATTATTTTGCCAACGAATATATATTTAAGATTAAGAAAATAACAAGCCTTGCAGAACCTGTTTTAATTATAGTAATGGGTATTTTGGTTGCGTTTGTTGTATTTTCAGTGTCTATACCAATGTTTGATTCTATAAATGGATTTACTGGAGTTTAATATGAAGAAGAAAAGACAAGGATTTACCTTAGTTGAATTAATAATTGTAATAGCCATCTTAGGAATTTTGGCGGCTATAGCTATTCCTAAATATAATAAATCGAGAATACAGGCTGCAGTAACAGCCCATAAGGCAAATGTTCAGATGTTAAAATCTGCGGCAAGGATGAAGATTTTGGATAAGGATGAGGAATTTAACTGGCCTGATGATACTGCTAATAGTAGTAAAAGTCATAAAGAATACGTTGAAAAATGGCCTGAAATTCCTGTGGGATTAAAATTTGATGGCGGTATTGAAAAATATACTGTTACTTATGATAAGACAAATATAAAAGTAAGTCCAGATGAAAATACAAAGATATTAAATCAATAAGATGCAAAACAAGATAGAAATTATATTTATATATTTTTTAAATTTCATGCTAGGAGCTTCTTTTGGTTCTTTTATATCAGCCTTAGTATATAGACGTGAAGAGGGGATTTCTATTATTTCTCCTCCCAGTTTTTGTGATTATTGCGGAGAAAAAATCCAAAAAAGAGACCTGGTACCTGTTTTTTCTTTTCTTTTTTTAAGAGGAGTAACCAGGTGTTGTGGTAAGAAAATATCGATAGATAAGATTTTAATAGAAATCCTAGCTGGGTTGATTTTCATTTTTATCTTTACTAGATATGACCTTGTAGAAGGGATATTTTTAGCTTTTGCCTCAGTTCTTAGTCTTTTGGTAGCTTATACAGATTATAAATTTTTGGAAATTTATGATAGGGATTTAAAAGCGCTTATAATCTTGGGTTTTATTTACAGGATTATATTTCTAAGTATAGATTATACTTTCCTAAAATACTTCCTTATTTTTACTATGGGATTTATTCTTGTTAGGTGGATTTCAAAGGGCGGACTTGGAGATGGAGATTTATTTTTTTATTTAGGATTGTTTTGTTTTTTGAAAAATCCCCAAATTATATTTTTTATTTTGCTTTCAATATGGGTAGGGGCAAGCTTTGCTATAATCAAGGCTATAAGACAGAAGTCGCTAAGGGGAACCATAGCCTTATGTCCTGCAATCTTCCTAGCTTTTTTTATTGTTTTAATATTTAAGGACCTACTATGAAAAGACGAGGATTTACATTTATAGAAATAATCATAGTTTTAGCTATTATAGCAATTGGTTTTGGAGTTTCTATCATAAAATTTTCTATAGTTGATAAGATTGGCGCAAGAAATGAGATTCAAACTTTTGCTGATGACTATTCTTACCTAAGAACCTTATCACTTTCTTCTGGTAAGTCTGGTTCTATTTCCTTTGATATAGATGGTTATAATATTTCGGGAGTTAAGAATAAAACAAGGAATTTAAAGTACATTGAGCCTTTAAACAAAACAATTATCAAATTTGACGAAACAGGCTACGTTAGTTCGGAAAAAAGCAAAGATGCTTACAACCTAGTCTTTGTTTCAAAAAAAGATCCTAATGTCAAATGGTATTTCACCATAGAAGCTGTTGGAGGGTATTTAAGTGAAAAAAACCAAGGTGGCCTTTAGCCTTATCC
>NZ_CAUPHG010000037.1:0-15761 GCF_963510915.1 uncultured Anaerococcus sp.
CTTCTATATTTTGCATAAATGAGATTACATCATTTCTGTATATTTTCTTTCCATTAACTTCTGCTAGTAGTTTGTTATTTTCCATAATCACCTTTCATTTAGCTCAATTCTATTATTAAATATTTTTATATCCTGGTTCTTGTATAAACGACCAATAGCCCTCTTAAATGAAGATTTGCTCATGCCAAAAATGGAATAAATTTTATTAGGAGACGAATTATCTGATACATCAACAACTCCACCATTGTTGTAAAGATAGTCGAGTATCTTATCACTGTCATTGTCGATTTCTAGATAAGCTCTTTTTCTTAAAGTTAGTTCGATTTTGCCATCATTTTTTACTTCTTTAATCCTAGCTGTAATTTCTTCCCCTTCGATATATACGCCTTGGAGTTCTTTTATCCTAATTAAAGAATCATATTTATTATCAATTACAACAAAAGCACCTATTGACTTATTAATAGAGTAAATCCTACCTTTAACAAGGTCATTTTCATGAAAGTCGTGATTATTAGACAAGAATTCTCTTATCTTGCTAGTTAGATACAAGCACCCATCTTCTTCTTTAAAGGCTAGCGGATAGACAATGTCCTTAATAATCTTATATGTTCTTTCCTCAAATGGCAAGAAAGCATGTCCCCCTTTTATTTCAAAGTAAACACCTTTTTTTGTGATTTCTACAGCCCTTAGAGAGTAAATCTTACCAGGTTCATAAGGAAGATCCCTACTCGCCCTTAAAACATCGTTAAGATCTCGATAAAGAAATGCTTTTACTTTTTCATTTTGCTTATAATCTTTGACCTGTTCCTTATCAATAACAGCATCACCAAACTTAGTTTTTAAATATGCTTTATTTTTTGTAAATCTTTTTATTGTAAATTCTTTTATAACAATTCTCCTTGGTTGTATGTAAAGCCTTCACCTAAAACTTCTGAAATTGTATAAGTAAACACAAAGGCCTTATCATCTATCTTTAATATATCATCCTTTATAGCTGGAAATGTTCTAACACTTGTTATTGTCATTATAACTTTCTTATTGTTATGAGAAAATCCACCTTCTGCTTCCATTAAAGTAACTCCCTTAGCATGCTTATTCACCAACATATTGTTAATTTCTTTATATTTATCTGAAATAACCATGATTGATATCTTTCTTCCAAATCCTTGCATGAAATAATCAAAACCTATGGATTGAATCATAATGGCTAAGGTAGCATACATAGCTAGCTCTATACCAAATATAAAAGCAGATAAGGCTACAACAATAAAGTCAGCAAAAAACAAACAAACATGAAGTGGTACATTAAAATACTTATTAAATATTGCAGCAATTAAGTCAGTTCCTCCCGATGAAGCTTCATGATTAAATACTATAGCTAACCCAAGTGAAACAATAATTGACCCAAATAATATGTTTATTATTACATCATGACCTAAAGATACATGAGGTATCATTTTTTCAAAAAATAGTATGTAAGTTGAAACTGCTAGGGAAGATATGAGAGATTTCTTCGCAAAATCAAACCCTATAAAAATCATCCCAGCAATTAGGACTACCACGTTTAATGAAAGGTTGACCATACCTAAGTTCAAAAAAGGTAAGGCTTTTGATACCACTAGGGCAAAACCAGATATTCCTCCTGCAGCTACATTTTGGCTTAGTAGAAAAAAATATAGTCCCCCTGCAATAAGAAAGGATCCAAATAAAATCCACAGGTATTTTTTCATACATCCTCCTTATATTATAATAAAATGTTATCATAAAATGGAGATTTATTCAATAAATATAAATTCAAAAAGGTGGTTGTTATAAATGTAAGTTTCATTAAAATACCGATTTTATTTCATATCTAATATTCTTTTCTTATTGATTTTACAGAAAAACTTACTATTATAACACCACCTATGATTAATCGACCCACTTAGGAGTTAATTTATTAAAATTATCATACATTTCTAATATTGAATTTATCTCTTCTTTTTTTAAGAAAGAGTCCGTCTTATTTCTTAGGTTTATAATGCTATCTAGAATAACTGTTGCTTGGTATAAACCTAATAATCTGAAAAATTTTCTAGCTGGTTTGTAACCACCATGGTAGGAATTCAATGCAGATTTTGCAAATTTAGGATAAGCAATTGCTATTCTATTTATTTCAACAAAATCAACTATCCCATCACCATATTCAAGTTTTTTTATACCTCTTAAATCTAAATATTTATCACTATATATCCTAATGTTTTTATCACTAATATCTTTATAAAGTAGGTTGATTGCAGTATTTTCTGTAAGGTGTCTAGTGGCATTTATAAAATCAATTAAAATATAGTCATCATCAGCTATTTCACTCAAACCGTGCCTATAAAATATTTGATCAATCCTAACCATAAAGGCTTTTTGCCAATCCACCTTATCTGTAGCTTTTATTCCATGAAGTTTTTTAAGAGCAAGTCCAAATTCTTTACCAATTCTTTCTTGTTCATCATCGCTAGCCTTTTCAAGAAAATCACCTAAAGCTATTTCATTTCTATATTCATATACCTTAAAAGATTTCTCTAAATCAGGCATTAAACCCTTTTCATAAATCTGAAGTGGATTCAAGCCTCCATGTTCCAAAACTTCATTCACAAAAGCTTCATTTTCTATTTCGTCAAATTTATCAAGTTCATATAAGGCAAAAACATAGGACTTGTCACCTTTTTCTACCTTATATTTGCTAGAACCAATTTTTTCAACATTAGAAACTTGATCCAGATTCTTAAAAATATTAGTATGTCCTAGGATATTTCTAATATCACTAGTCATTTTTTTATCCTTATTTATTATGTTCTTTTACTAAATCTTCTACTTCAGAAGTTAATTCCATGTCGATTGCTTTTTCCGCAAATATTTTTTCATCTGCTTGACTTGATTTCAATATTATATCTTTAATTTCTGCAATTTTTGCGGAAGAACCTGAAAATTCATCTAGGCCTAACCCTAATAATAGTTTTGTTGCTTCTGTATCAGCCGCAAAAGCTCCGCACATTCCTGTCCATTTACCTGCTTCATGAGATACCTCTATTACATGTTTAATAGCTCTTAGGACAGCAGGATTGTAGTTAGAATACATATGTGCTATATTTTCATTTCCTCTATCTACAGCTAGGGTATATTGAGTTAAGTCATTGGTTCCTATTGAGAAAAAGTCGGCGTATTTTATAAATTTATCTGCCATTAGTATTGATGCTGATGTTTCAACCATAATTCCAACATCAAGATCTTTGTTATAGTCTATACCCTCACTATCAAGTTCTTTTTTAATATCTTCTATTAATTCTATTGACTTTTTAAGTTCATCAATATTTACAACAAAAGGTATCATTATCTTTAAATTTCCAAAGGCAGAAGCTCTTACGAGTGCTCTTAATTGGGTCCTAAAGATATCTTCCTTGTCTAAACATAGGCGGATTGCCCTATAACCTAGGAATGGATTTTCTTCTACAGGGAATTTAAAATAATCAAGTCCCTTATCACCACCGATGTCAAGAGTTCTAATGATAAGAGGTTTTTCCCCTAACATCTCAGTGGCCTCTTTGTAGACTTCAAATTGCATTTCTTCACTTGGGAATTCTGAACTTTCCATATACAAGAATTCAGTCCTAAATAATCCTACACCATCACATCCATTTTCAATAGCTAATCTAAGATCTTCAAGATTACCAATATTTGCTGATACTTCTATTTTTTTACCATCTTTAGTAACAGCTTCCATATCTTTAAGATTTTTTAATCTTTCTTTCTTTTCTCTTTGTTCTTCAATGAGTTTTTCATATTTAGCTATTTCTTCTTCGCTTGGATTAACTATCAAAAATCCTTCAAAACCATCGATAATAGCTTTTTCCCCACCCTTTAACTTGGTTGACACATCTGCCATACCAACTAAGGCTGGCATATCAAGAGTTTGTGCAATAATAGAAGTATGGCTAGTTTTACCACCCAAATCAGTTGCAAATCCAACTACTGCTTCCTTGTCCATGTTTGCGGTATCTGATGGAGTTAATTCTTTTGAAATAATTATGCTACCCTTATCAAGTTTAGATAAATCTTTTGGCTTTATACCCTTTAACTTATACATAACTTGAAAACCAATATCTTGATAATCACTAGCACGTTCCTTTAAATACTCATCATCTAGAGCGCTCATTATTTCAACCATTTCTCTTATGGTTTCATCTAAGGCAAGTTCACTATTTTTATTTTCATTTTTAATTTTTCCTTCTATAGTATCAGAAAAATATGGGTCTTGGAGTAATTCTTTATGGGCATTTGCAATATTTTGTTGTGCTTCTGTTGGATTATCAAGATTACTTAGGTCTTCGAAATAAGAATCAATGGCATCTTTTACCTTTTGATATTCGCTTTCAGCTAAATCATCACTGATTTTATCTTGGTTTACCTCGATTTTTTCTCTGGTAAACAAATAAACCTTACCAATTGCGTAGCCAGTGCTCGCCTTAATTCCTTCATATTTTTTAGTCATATAAATAATTCTCCTTTATATATTTATAATTTTAAAAAAAGGATACTGTAAAAGTATCCTTTATAGACTTGATTTTATTCTGCTAAATTCTCAACAAATTCAACTAATTCGTCAGCGAATTTTTCTTCATCATCGCCTTCAACTACTAGTTTAATTTCTGTTCCTTTAGCTATTCCAAGGCTCATAACATTGAAGATGCTCTTTGCATTTGCTTCTTTTTCTTCTTTAATTATTGTAACCTCACCTGGATAATTTTTTACAAATTGTACTAATGATGCTGCTGGTCTAGCGTGTAAACCTGTCTCATTTGTAACAATTACTGTTCTTTCTGCCATAAAATCCTCCTAATTTGTTTTTCATTTATAATTATATTTTACTATATTTCGAAAATTTAACAATATTTCATCTTATAACTTTAGTTGATTCTCTTTTACTAATTTGTGCATCTATAATCCAGTCATCTTCCAAAATCTCTGCTTCGTGCTTAATTCTTTTTATTAAAGCTCTAATAGAAATAGCACCAATGTCATAATAAGGAATAGAAACTGTTGTTAATTTAGGTCTATAAATGCTTGCAATCTTATTATCACCAAAACCGACTACAGACAAATCATCTGGAACCTTGATACCGTGGTCTAAGCAGTAGTTCATAAATCCTATCGCAATCTCATCGTTTACACAAGCAACAGCAGTGATATTATCTTTTTTAATAATATCAATTGCCTGATCTGCACAAGAATATCCATCATCACTTAACATTCCGTCTATTCTTAGAATATAAGATTTATTTTCTCCTACAGCTTTTTCGTAACCCTTTATCATAGATTCATTGATAACATTTTGGTCTTTGCCAGCAATTAATAAAATATTTTCGTGACCTGCCTCAGTAAGGCTAGTAATTAATTTGAATTCTTCACTCTCATAATCTACTTTTACAGACTTAATATTTTTATAATTGTGATACTTATCTAGGATTACAAAAGGTATTCTTGTTTCTCTTAATTTGACAAGTATTTCTGTCGAAATATCTTCTGTTATAATAACAAGACCCTCAACTTGCTTTGTTGCTAGAAAGTCAATTGAATTTTCAACTTGCTTATCTTCACCATAAGAACTTGTTAGTAAGATATCATATTTATATACCCTACCAATCTCTTCTATACCTCTTATAAGCTGAGCCATATATTCAATGCCAATATCCTTAACTATTACACCTACTAAATTTGATTTTCTCATAACTAAGGATCTAGCTAGTTCATTAGGTTTAAAATCAAGCTTATTAATTGCATCTACAACTTTTCTTCTTGCTTCTGGACTTACAGGTTTTGAATTATTCATAACCCTTGAAACCGTAGATATAGATACGCCTGCAAGCTTAGCTACGTCTTTGATTGTTGGTTGTCCCATATTTCCTCCATTATAGAAAAGACCAAGTTAAATATGGCCTAAGATTAACCTGCAATTACGTTTTTTACGATATCTATGACATCCATGATTAATGACGAATAGTCAGTAATAGATGCTACTCCAGCTCCAAAAGTATCAACACTGTCAACCGCAGTTATTCCAACATAATTAACAGTATCTTTTATATCATCAGCTATAGAATTAATGCTTGTCATTGTATCATTTACTTTTGCTATTGCCATCTTTAAGTTTGGATCTGTAACTACGCTATTTACATTATCAACAAGAGCTGTTGCTTCGTTTGTTAAATGAGGTAGCTTATTAATCACATTGTCAATATTACTTGAGTTTTTATTAAGCACTTCTTGAATGCTTCCCAACAATTTATTTACTTTAACTAAAACTAGCACTAAAAATATCAAGGCTAGTATAGCTAAAACGCTCATAATTATATTTCCAAGAAGATAAAAATCTATGGTTATACTCATTTATATCTCCTTGATTAATTATTATTATGCTTTACTTTTGAATCGTTCTCTTTTACCTTTTCTTTTGTCTCAATAGCTTCTTCTTTTAAATCTTTGGCGCCTTCTTTTACAACTTCTTTTGTTTCTTTTGCTTCTTTTGAGATTTCATCTTTTTTCTCATCAGCAACTTTAGAAATTTCGCCAGCGCTATCTTTTACGATTTCTTTAACGTCTTTAGCACCATCCAAAATGGATTCTTTCACTTCTCTAGAAGCATCTTTAATTTGTCTGCCAGTATCTTTTGCAACTTCTGCACCATATTCAATGCCATCTTTAATTGGTTGAAGATCAGTGTATGCTCTATATTTTAAATCCTCATAGCTATCTCTAGCTTGGTCAATTGCATCATATGTTGTATCTCTTACAGTATCAACTGTATCATTAAAGGCCTCTTTTATATCTTCTCTTGTTTGTTTTCCAGACTTTGGAGCAAATAAAATCCCAGCTGCTGCACCAATTAGTGCTCCAACTAAAAGACCTTGTCCTCTCATTCTAGAGTCATGGTTCTTAGCCTTCCAAATTTCGTATTTAATCTCTCTTTGTTTAGCTTTTGCTTTACTTTCAATATAATCTGCTAGTGACATATATCATTCTCCTTTATTTTAGTCTCATTTATTATTACCCAATAATAATATTTTAAAACTTAATATTACCCTAAGGAGGTCCTTAACTTAATACCTTCCCGTTTGTGAAGGTGGGCAAGCTGTCTAAAATCTCAGACTTCCACTCTATGGAGGCTTGTCATCAAAGTTAAAACTCCGCAATCCCTTATAAAGTTTGTAGGTTTAAATTGGACCTATCCTTAGGATAATTTAATTATAATATATTTTCACTTTTTTTGCAAGACAAATCTTTTCACAAATTCATCAAAAAAGGCTTAAAATAAGGGAAATTCTCAAGGATAATAGTTTCCTGACTTGCAAATTCGAAAAATTCTAGATGATAAGAATGCAGAAGAAATCTATCCATCTTATATTCTGATCCATATAAGTCATCTCCTATTATAGGGTAGCCAAGATTTGCTAAACTAGCCCTAATTTGGTGGGTTTTTCCAGTTTTAATATCACATTCTATTATTGAATGTTTTTTATTACATTCCAAAGTTTTAAATTTAGTTATTGCTTCCTTGCCTTTTTTATTTTCCCTATAAGTCTTTGTATTTTCGTCATAAGTGAGTTTTATTTTAAAAAGTCGATTAATTTCTAATATTCCATTTACAAAAGCTAGGTATTTTTTAATTATTCTATTTTCTTCGAGTTGCTTTTGATAATAAGCATGGGTATATTTATTTTTCGCAATCATCATCAGACCAGATGTATTCATATCTAACCTGTTTACCAACCTAATTTTTGCTTTTATATTGGATTCGTGAAAATAGTAAGCTATAAAGTTTGATAAATTTATTTGATTTTTTGAGTTGACTGTTATGCCACTAGGTTTATTAATTACTAAAATATTATCATTTTCAAAAATTACATCTAAGTTACCTTTAATAGGTTCATAATCAAGGTTCTCTTCTTCTATTTTAATTTTTACTACATCTCCCGCTACTAAGTCAACATTTTTAAATAATAGCTTATCATTAAGGTAAATCCCATTTTTGAGTAATTCTTGATAGGCTCGCATAGATATATAATTTTCTTTAAGAAATTTTTTTAAAGAAATTTTTTTATTATTTTTTATTTTTATGTATTTCATACTTACTCCTATGATATAATATAAGCGAGAGGACATGATATGACAAATATAATTAACATTTTTAAAAACAAATCTAAATATACCAATACAATATTTCAAAAAGTAAAAAACATCTTACAATATAATGGCTTTCAAGTTAGTACATCTTATAATTATAACGCATTTTTAAACTTAGTAATAGGTGGTGACGGAACTTTTTTGAACGCTGTCCACCTTTCTAATTTTTCTTCAATTCCTTTCATCGGAATTAACACTGGTCATTTAGGCTTTTATCAAGAAATAGAAGTTGAAATGCTAGAAGAATTTGTCGATGCTCTTAAAAAACATCAATACCAGATTGAAGAACTCACTGTACTACAATCTAAAATTAATAATAGAAATATAAATGCAATTAATGAAGTCGTAGTAAAATCAAAAAAAAATCAAATTATTAGGCTTAAAGTATTTATAGATGGTAATTTTATAGAATATTACGCTGGAGATGGGTTAATTATCTCAACACCACACGGGTCAACTGCCTACAACCTTTCGGCAAACGGCGCCATCTTGCACCAATCGCTTAATGGCTTTCAGCTTACTCCTATAGCTCCTGTTTATTCAAACTTAAACAAGGCTCTTAAATGTCCAGTCGTACTTCCAAATGACGCAGACATCGAGATTGCAGTTTCAAAAAGAGATAACCATCACACTATTTTTATCTTTGATGGCAGGGAATTTTTCACCAAAGACTATAAAATTAAAATCGGTGTTTCTCCCAACAAAATAAATAAGCTTATTCTTGATAAAAACCACTACTGGACTAATATCAAAAATAAGCTCATGTAATTAATCAAAAGATACTGTATTAAAAATATCCCTAACTATATTTCTTGCTAAAGGCGCAGCTACTTCACCGCCTGTGCCTTGGCTATCTTCAACAACAATAGCAAAGGCTATCTTTGGGTCATCAGCAGGTGCAAATCCAACAAACCATGCATCTACATTTCCGTCCGCCTTATCAGCTGTACCTGTCTTACCAGCTAGCTGAATCCAATCTAAGTAAGCCGCTTGTCCTGTTCCGTTATTGATTACTTCTACCATTAAATCTCTAATAGCATTCGCTGTTTTTTCGCTAGTTGCTTTAGAAAGAACTTCATCTTCCGCTTCATAAACAACCCTTTCTTCCTTGTTTGTAATCTTATCTACAAGCCTTGGTTTCATCATTTTTCCATTATTTGCAATAGCAGAAGTCACCATTGCCATGTGAAGAGGGGTCACTTGTGTTTTACCATAGCCAAAACCTGTCATAGCAAGATCCGCTTCATTCAAATCATCAAAAGGAATAGTCGAATTATTTTTATCCAAATCAAACTTATAATCTTGATTAAATCCAAAATTTTTACTTGTTTTTGCCATTTTTTCTTTACCTAGTTTAACAGTTTTATTAGCAAAATAAGTGTTAGCAGAATTTATAAAGGCTGACCTTAAATCTAGATTTCCAAATACCTGATCTTCAAAGTTTTTTATTTCATAACCTTGAATAATTTCGCTTCCTTTATCGTTATAAGAAGTATCAATGTTATTATCTAAGATTGATGTTGCTGTTAATATTTTAAAAGTCGACCCAGGTCTATACAAACCTAAGCACGCCCTATTTATGAGCCTACCGTCATCAGTTTGTATCAAACTATTCCAATCAGCATCAAGACTATTAGGATTAAAACTTGGTGTTGATACCATTGCTAAAACTTGACCTGTTGATGGATTCATAACTACGCAAGCCCCTTTGTAGTAGCTAAGATAATCGTATACAATATTCTGTATATTCTGGTCGAGGCTTAAATGAAGGTCATTTCCAGTATCATTTTTAACTACCATTTTTCTAAACTGGCTAAAATTTTCACCACTTATAGCAAGTAATTCTTTGTTAAAAGATTTTTCTATACCTGTCTTTCCATAAGTTGTCGAAGAATATCCAGTTACAGGCGCTGAAGCAACAGGATAATTATATATCCTAACTTGCTTACCTGAATCGTCTTTTTGACTATAAGCTAAGATATTTCCATTCCTATCATATATGCTTCCTCTTTTTACTAAATCTTCATTAAGCCAAAGCCTCCTATTGTGGGAATCATCTGCTAAGGTCTTGGCCCTGAACAGCTGAAAGTACGCCAGGTATAGGGTTAGAAACATAAATAAGAATACAAAAAATACCATTACAAAGACCAACCTCTTGTTTAGGGTTGATTTTGTTAAAACTTTTAATTGACTATTTTCCTTGTATCTTTGTTTTTCTTCTATTTCTTTAATTTTATCTAAAAAACTTTTTTTATTAATTCTTTTTTTATTAGATTTTTTATCTGGCATCCCTACCCTCCTCTTTTATTTCTTCTCCACAGTATTGGAGACAGCCAAGCAAGATAAAACCTGCAAGCATAGAAGAACCACCTTGACTAATAAAAGGTAAGGTAACTCCTGTTAAGGGTATAAGTTTTAGCACTCCACCAAGGATGATGAAGGTTTGAAGAGCAAATAAGATACCTATGCAAAAGGCTAAGACAGAATAAAATTTATTTTGTTGGGTGAGTGAAATTTTTATAGCCCTATATACCAATATCATAAATAATAATACAACTCCTATGCTCATGAAAATACCCATTTCTTCGCAAATAGCCGAAAAAATAAAATCAGATTCTGCAACAGGGATATAATCCGGTCTTCCAAGACCGATTCCTGTTCCAAACAGGCCACCACTTGCAGTTGCAAATAAGGCTTGGGTTATTTGGTATCCTGTCGCATCTATATCAGACCATGGATCAAGCCAAGTTGCTACCCTTATTCTAACGTGACCAAATAAAAAATAAGCTACAACTGAACCTATAATCATAAAAAACATATTTATAAATATTAGTTTTCTATCTTTTTCATAGACAAATTGACTTAATATTAATACTCCAAAGAATATTAGCGCAGTTCCCAAGTCTTTTTGTAAAAATAAGAAACCAATGAAAACATAAATCATAAAATTCATAAAATATCTACCAAAAGGTTTTTGACTAATTTGGTTGAAATTTGTATAAAAACACGCTATAAAAAAAGCTAGCGGTATCTTGATGAATTCAGATGGCTGAATACTAATTTTGTTACCAATAATAATCCAGTTCTTTGCACCATATAAGTTGGTACCAAAAATCAAGGTGATTATAAACAATACAATTGATATGCCAGCATAAAATAATATTAGTTTATCCCATTTCTTATAGAACTTTAATATAAAATAAGTCATGAAGAATAGGATTACACCAATTAAGTAAAACTGCAACTGTTTCCTACCAAGCTTTGGGTCTAGCCTATAAATAAGAGCCACACCTATCGAAAATAGCATATTTACTATAAGCAGCAAAATGTTATCTGATTTAGTGAACCTATCTACCAAAAAGGATGTAAGTAAAGTTATAACCAAGATTGCTATATAGGTGTAAAAATCCATATTTGTTAGGTTTTTAATATTAAAAATCATAGCAAGAGATAAAGACAAAAATTCAAAGAAAAACAATATAGCATTAGCCTTTGCACTTGTTTTTCTCAATGATTTTTCTAATAGATCAGTTGTCTTATTCATCTCTATCACCTTGAACAAATAAAAACTTGAGAGAACCTATCCTAATAATATCACCAGATTTTAATTCTATAGCATCTGTGATTTTTTCATCATTTAGATAAGTACCATTGGCTGATTTTAAATCTTCTAGGAAATACATATCCTCATCTTGTAAAATTCGTGCGTGAAATTTTGATAAATACTTATCATTTATACTTATAGTATTTCTGGCATCACGTCCAATAGTATTATCCTCACCTATAAAGTAATATTCTTGAACCATGAAAGAAAATCCATCGTTCATATTTATTAACTTTAAGTAAGTATCTGAATCCTGTTCTTTCTTTAGTGTAGTCCTAACATCATAGTATATTATCCTAATTATAGAATAAATAAAATAAAAAACTACAAAAACGAATATATATTTTAATATTGTTGATAATAATTGATATAAAGTTAAGCTTCCAAAAACATTTATTGAAAATAACTTATCAATGAAATTAAAAAAATTCTCCATATTATAAGTACTCCTTGGCTATATATTATGATAATTTTAAGTTAAATTCAAGTTTTAAATAAAAAAACCTCAGAGCTTTAGCCTGAGGTTTACCAATACATCTTATTTTATAGAGTCAATTAAATCTTCCATGTGTTTGACTATAGCGTCTTTCTTTTCTGTCGCCTTAACCATGGAATCAGCTATGGCATTTACATATATTTTAATCTTTGGTTCTGTACCTGATGGCCTCAAAGTTACCCAAGATTCATCAGCAAAATAATATTTTAATACATTTGATTTTGGAAGACCTGTTTCATCGTTTTGATAATCAATAACCTTAACAACCTTATCACCGTTAAATTCTTTGATAGGGTTTGTCCTTACTTCAGTCATAATCCTGCCAATTCTTTCTTGACCATCTACACCTTCAAGTACTATTGATACAACTTCATTAGAATAGTATCCATGTTCCTTATAAATATCTTCTATTACATCAATTAAAGTCCTACCCTGAGCCTTGTAGTAGGCAGCCATTTCAGTTATCATCATGGCTGAATTAACTGCATCTTTATCTCTTACAAAATCCTTATAGTTATAGCCGATTGATTCTTCAAAACCAAATACGAATTTACCTGACTTATTTCTTTCAAGTTCATTTGCTTTATCATAGATATTCTTAAATCCAGTTAAAACATCAAATTTTTGAACGCCATATTTTGCTGCTATTGGCGCAATAAGATCTGTACTTACTATTGATTTAACCACTGCAGGATTTTCTGGTAGCTCTCCCTTATTATTTAATCCTTCTAGTATATATTGAGTTAGAAGTGTACCTATTAAATTACCAGTTAAAAATTGATATTCCCCATTTTTATCCCTTACTTCTACTGCACACCTATCAGCGTCAGGGTCTGTTGCAAGAAGAAGGTCTGCTCCAACTTTCTTACCAAGTTCTTCAGAATATTTGAAAGCCTTTGGATCTTCAGGGTTTGGATAACCAACTGTGGTAAAATCTGGATCAGGATTTTCTTGCTCTTTTACTACATGAATATTTGTAAATCCTCTTTCATCAAGAATTCTTCTAACAAGTTTGTTACCAGTACCATTTAATGGTGAATATACTACGGAAATATCCTTATCAATTCCTTCATCATTGATTGTACAATCAAGAATTAGAGAAATATATTTATCAATTACTTTTTCTGGAACATATTCAATTATTCCATCTCTAAGACCTTCCTCAAAGTCAATTCTAGGAATTGCAAAAAAGTCTTGGTGATTCCCAATATAGGATAAAATCTTATTTGCAGTCTCATCCATAATTTGGCTACCCTCTTCATTGTATGCTTTGTAGCCATTGTATTCTCTAGGATTGTGAGAAGCTGTTACCATTACACCTGCAACACAACCAAGCTCACGAATTGTAAATGAGCATACTGGGGTTGGTTCAATGTCCTTATGAATATAAACCTTGATACCATTTGCAGCAAAAACTTCAGCAGCTATTTTCGAAAATTCTAAAGATTTATGCCTAACATCATAGGCTATAGCAACTCCACGTTTTTTAGCTTCTTCGCCCCCTTCTGCTATTGTATCAGCAAAACCCTGAGTTGCTTGAGCAACCATATACTTGTTCATTCTATTAGTACCTGCACCAAGTTTACCTCTTAGTCCAGCTGTACCAAATTTTAATGATTGGTAAAACCTATCTTTAATTTCATCATCATTATTTTTGATAGCTTCTAATTCTTTTCTGGTTTCTTCATCAAACCTATCATCATCGTACCAATTTTCAAAATTTTTCTTATAGTCCATAAGTATCTCCTATTTTATACACATTTACCGATAAAGATTCTAAACTTATACCATGAGTAACATCTATACTTATATTATTCTTACCCTCTTTATCAAAAATCTTATCAATTTCACAATCATTTTTATGACAAAAATATTTTATCAAAAAATCCTTAGATACGAACATCTCACAGCAATTAGCATTTATAAGAACTAAATATTCTTTATCCAGAGTAAAACCTAATATACTATCGTCAAGTCCATCTATAAATCTAAGTCGCCTTTCGATTTCTTTCTTACTTGTATATTTGAAAGCGTCAATAGACTTTCTTAAAGAAATTAATTCCTTAGTATAGTTAAAAAGTTCAAAATTATTTTTTTTATCTTCCCAATTTATAGCATTTATAGAAAGAGGTGACCTGTATGAATTAGCATCATTTTTCTTGCTATGATTAAATTCATTACCCTCATAAATAAATGGTTTTCCAAAAGAAAGCATCACCAATCCAAGAGCCAATTTCACATAGGAATTGATATCACTACTATCATCAAGAGATATGGCAAGCTTATCATAGATAATTAAATTATCATGGCAATTAAAATAATTGATTGTTTCACTTGCATCATCAGTGAAACCATCTCCATCGCCATAATCTATTGAGCCTCTTATTCCTGTTTTAATTGCATGTTTGTTATGGAAAATACCTTGAATATATCCTTTACCATAAGAGTTTACATCACCTTTTATTGCATCCCTAAAGTCATCATTAAAAACGCCAAATCCATTAGACTTCTGTCTACCTTTCCAAATTTGTTGCTCATAACAAAGCGGTGACGATAGGGCCATCCAAGGCTCTCCATAAACAATTATGTTTGGGTTTATTTTTTTAAGTTCTTTTATAGCTATTCTAATCGTTTCTAAATCAATGAGAGCCATTAAGTCAAACCTAAAACCATCTATTTTATATTCCTTTGCCCAATAAAGCAAAGAATCTATTATAAGTTTTCTTACAAATGGCTTTTCACTTGCTAGTTCATTACCACAACCAGACCCATTAGAAAAACTGTCATCTGAATTTGTTCTGTGATAGTATTTTGGAGCTAGTGTATTTAAGTTTGAATCGACAGTTTTAAATGTATGATTAAATACTACATCCATCACAACCGCTATTCCCCTATCATGAAAAGCCTTAACCATCTTTTTGGTTTCTCTAATTCTTGATTTTGGATCTAAGGGGTTGGTCGAATAGGAGCCTTCCGGCGCGAAATATAATTCAGGATCATATCCCCAATTATAATTATCGTCATCAAAAAATCTCTCCCCACCTTCATCTACACTTATAAAGTCATAAATTGGTAAAAGCTGAACATGGGTCACACCTAAATCTTTAATATTATCAATTCCGGTCCTAACTCCTTTATAAGTTGTTCCTTTTTCTGAAAGTCCCAAAAACTTACCAGGGTTCAAAACTCCACTGGTTTTATCTGCTGTATAGTTCTTCACACTAAGCTCATAGATAATAGCCTCATTTTCATTAATTTTGGGAATCTTACTTTCTTTAAAACCATCAGGATTTGTATCTTCAAGGTTAATTACAACAGAATACATAGAATTAATCGAAGCCGATTTAGTATAAGGATCTGTGACCTCATAAATGTCATCAACGATATAATTATAAAAATATTCATCATAATCTCCTTGAAGAGTTAAGGTGAATATGCCCATATCATCCT
>NZ_CAUPHG010000038.1:0-15293 GCF_963510915.1 uncultured Anaerococcus sp.
TTGACAAAAATCTTTAAGCCCTTACCTAGGAGTGCTTGGCGGAAGGCTTTTATGATGACCAGGCCAGGGTGGCTGAACTTTTTAGGGAGATGAAAGACCTTGAAGATATGAGAGATGACCTTGATGAAGAGTGGCTCGCCCTTAATTTAGAACTTGAAGACTGATTGAATAAGTTTAAAGCGGGTATGAATTAGCTAGGGAGACTTATATGGGAAAATTTATGAAATTTCTATATTCTTTTATGGTAATAGTCTTAGTCCTCTTGGGAGCCTTGTTTTTGGCTGTAGGAATAAGTGACAATAGCTATGGCAATTTTTTTGTGGACGCTAGATTCCTAAATATTTTGATATCAAATGTGGCTTTTATAAAGGTATTTTTCATTAGCCTTGGTGGAATTTTGATTTTATTTTCAATCACAATCCTTGTGACCCTAAATCAAAATACTAACAGGGGCTATGATGTTCTCCTAGAAGATGAAAAGGGAAGTGTCCTACTTTCTAGAAAATCTCTAGAAGCTGTGATGGAAAAATCTATTAATAAATTTTTTGAAGTTAAATGCCAAAACAGTAAGGCTATTATTGTTGAAAATCAAAGGATAGAGGCTAAGTGCATGGCATTTTATTTTGGCTGTGAAGATATTAAGGCTCTTTCGGAAAGAATAAGGGCAGAAATTATAAAAAATTTGATGGATTTTACAGAAATTACTGATATAAGGCTTGAGTTAAAGCTTGAAAAGAAAGAAATAGAAGAGAAACGCGATGGAAGATATTAAGAAAAATCAAGAGCCTAGTATGGTAGATGTTGAGATGAGAAAACTTGATATGAAAGAAAAAAACAAGGCTTCTTTTCTTAGTTTTTATCGAAAAAATAAGGGCAAGGTAAATTCGCTTATACTTAGTTTCTTGACCCTAGTATGTCTTTTTAACTTTGGTTTTTTCAAAACCTTGGGCATATGGGTGGTCATGGTAATTGGCTATTTCATAGGGGCTTACCTTGATAAAGATATTAGGATACTTCAAATAATAAGAAAGATTTTAAATTAAGGAGAAAGTAATGACAGAAAATCTAAACAAAGACCTTAACGACGGCAGAGAACTTGAATATGAACAATCAAAATTAATTATAGAAGATAAGGTAGTTGCAAAAATCGCAAGAATCGCCATCAATAATGTAGATGGCATCCTTGATATGAAGGGTAATATAGCTGATTCTATTGGTTCGTTTTTCGGATCAACAGATAGGTCTACAGCTGGAGTCAACGTTGAAGTTGGCGAAAAAGAAGCAAAGATAAGCCTTGATGTAATTATAGAATATGGCAAAAATGCTCGCCAAATATTTAATGATATACAAAAGGCTGTTAGTCAAAATGTTAAAGAAATGACTGGCCTTGATGTGGTAACTGTAAATGTAAATGTGGTTGACGTTCTTACAAGGAAAGAATACCAAGAAAAACAACAATCAGCTAAGGAAAATGAAAAAAACCAAAATAACTACTAAGACTCGGGGCCAGCCTTGGCCCTTTTTTTGAGAGGAAACTATGAAAGAAATTTTTGATGAAAAAACTAAACAATATTTCATAATCGGTATTCTTTTGATAGGGATATTTTTTGGATTTTTTTACCTAGATAGGATAGGAGAAATCCTGGATACTACCTACAAGGTATTTAGACCAATAGTTTATGGCCTAGTAATCGCCTTTATAATAAACCTTCCGATGAACTTTTTTCATGATGAAATTTTTACTAAATTAATCAGGGAAGATAAGTATGAAAAGTTAAGGAGAAGCCTTTCTTTAATCCTATCATGGATAATCTTTTTTGCTATGGTGACCCTAGTTCTTACAGTTCTAATCCCAGAATTATCTAGGGCTATAGGTGTAATTTCAACAAATATTCCTGTATTTATGGATTCTTTGATTGACTTTTTAAATGGTTCAAAGATCCTTACCAAGATGACAGAATTTATTGCAAGTAAGTTAGAGGCTATTAATATTGCAAGGATAAATGACAGTTTTACCAAAATTTTACAGGAATTTTTCAGATCAGATTCTGATTTTTTAAATAAAACAGGGTCTATAATAAATTCAGTATCTCAAGGAATTTTATCGCTTTCAATAGGCTTTGTATTTTCCCTTTATGTATCAATGAATAAGACAAAGTTAAAAAATGGTGCGGCAAGGCTAGCCTTTGCAAACCTAAGCGAGAAAACTGCTAGGCAAATTGTATATGTATCCAAACTTACCTATGATTCTTTTGCTAGATTTCTCGAAACAAGGCTTTTATCTTGTTTCGCCCTGGGCGTTGGGTGTTTTATAGGGATGACAATTTTAAGGATGCCATCGGCTGGTATGATTTCAATTCTCATGGGAGCCTTTGATATGATTCCTTATATAGGAGCCTTCCTTGCAACATCAATTGGAATAATATTAATATTTACTTTTTCGCCTGGCAAGGCCTTAGTATTTTTAATCTTTATTCTAATTTTACAAAATGTTCAGCAACAACTCTTTTATCCGCTTGTAATAGGCAAACACCAAGGCCTACCTCCAATCTGGATTTTTGTATCAGTAATAATAGGTGGGGGACTATTTGGAATATTTGGAATGATAGCCTTTATTCCACTAGCAACTGTCCTATATACCTTGCTAGAAGATAATATAAAGAAAAAGTTAAAAGATAGGGAAATAAGCGACGGAGAAATAGAAAAATTAACCAACAAGACTTTCCTAGAATTAAGAGAAGAAAGGGAAGAAGATTATAAATAAATAAAGCTCTTCTTACATTAGTCTAAAATAGACTAAGTAAGAAGAGCTTTTTTATAGCTTAAAATCTTCAAAAATCACAAGGAGAAATCCTTCTTTGACATGAATTTCAAAATCGAATCCCTTGGTTTCGTTAGAAACTCCTAGGGCATCGTCATTTGCCATTGTATAATCTTCTAATTCATAAAAAAGTCCTTTGATATCAAGGATTGATTTTTCTGTAAGAGAAAAAATTGACACATAAAAATCTTTTCCTTCATACTTATAAGAAAAATCTCTATTAATGATAAAAATTTCTTTGCCTTTAGCCTTTAACCTTATATCAACACCCTGTTTTTTATAATTAAACATGGACTTTATATTTGCTATAGTGTGGCTTTCCCTACCGCCAAGGCCGCCATAAACTACTATATCCTTGTAGCCTTTATCTATGGCGAAATTAATGGCTGCAACTGTGTCAGTAAAATCTTTGATTGGGTTTAGGGCAATTACATTTTTAAAATCAGGCCTAGTTGTGGAGTCAAAGTCTCCAATTACATAGTCTGGAACAAGGCCGATTCCTCTTATATATTTAAAGCCCTTATCGGCCGCGATTAGGAGGTCATCATCGTGAATTTCATCAAAAAATCCGTCAAAACTCCCACCGCCTATAATAAAACATTTTTTCATGGCTCCTCCTTCTCATATTATATCATTAATGGCGGTCATTTTTACAAAAAAAGGTAAAATATCCTTTAGGAGAAGAAAACGAGGAAAATATATGGAACAATTAGATGTAAAATCAAAAAACTTATTAAGAGTTGTTGTTTTAGGAATTTTATTATATTTTGGCTTCTATTATATAGGAAATGTTGCTGAATATTGGAGTAAATTATACTCTGTAATCCAGCCCTTTGTCCTTGGTGGAGGTCTTGCTTTTGTAATAAGTATACCTATGAATTTTTTTGAAAGAGAATTTAGACAATTAGACCCTACTGGCAAGCACAAGAAGCTTATTTCAACCTGTGCACTTTTATTATCCTGGGTAATTGTGATATCGGCCCTAGTTATTCTTGTCAATATCCTAGTCCCATCTATAATCAAGATTGTCTATACTTTTTCGATTAGGTGGCCAGACTTTGTGGATGAGATTTATAAACTTCTAAAAAAATACCCATTAACAGAGCCTTTCGCCAATAAATTCAAGAACAATTTTTATGGTGTTGGTTGGTATAATGTGAGAAATGCAGTTTATTCCTTCCTCCAAGGCAAGGAAGGCGATATTTTTTCAGCAGCAACTAACCTCATGGGATCAATATCAAGTGGAGTTATTGGGGTCTTTACTATGTTTGTATTTTCGATTTTTATCCTAATATACAAACGAATGCTAAAGATAAATGGCATAAGGATAATATATGCCCTTATGGATGAGAAAAAGGCTGACTATATCAACAAGGTATTTTCCCTATCTTACAACACCTTCAAAGACTATTTATTTTCTAGGCTTATAGCAGTTATTTGCCTTTCTATATTAACCTTTGCGGGTATGTTTGTGATGAGGTTGCCAAATGCGGCTATGATATCTGTTTTAATCGGTCTTTCTGATTTGATTCCAATCTTTGGTCCGATTTTTGGAACTGCATTTTCAACAATACTGATATTTATAGAATCACCTTTTAAGTCCTTGATATTTTTGATATATAACTTGGTAATCCAACAAATCCAAGAAAATGCTATCTACCCAGCCATAGCTGGCAACAAGATAGGTCTTCCTGCTGTTTGGGTTATGGCATCAGTAACAATAGGTGGTTCACTATTTGGAGTTTGGGGTATGCTTATTTCAATCCCAGTGATATCAGTAGTTTACACCCTCTTCCACGAAAAAATCCACGAGATGCTTGTAGAAAAAGGAATTGACGAGGAGAAACTTCTTGCCAAGAGTGATAAAATCTACAAGATAGAAGATATAGAGACTAACGATGAAGCTTACGAGGAGTAATGATTTTGTCCCTGTAATGAGGGATGGGAATAAATTTTATGGTGGCCACCAAGAGTGGCTCAAATACCAAGGCCTTTCCAAATTTTTTAGGGATAGGTCATGTGTTGTAACAGCCTTTACTAATTGTTTTTTCTATTTGTATAAAGAAGGGTCAGTTGATTTTGAAACCTACAACAAAACCCAGTATGAATTTTATAAGAGGATAAGGCCTAAGGCTAATGGGGTGCCAACAGCAAAGTCCTTACTAAGAAGAATTGGTATCATAAACCATGCTCTGGGTCTTAATTTATCCTATAGGATGCTGGAAGGAAATCTCATAAGAAGACTAAGCCTTGATGACATGATTTTTTTTATAAACGAAGGTCTAGCTAAGGATACTCCAGTTATACTAGTAAACTGGCTTTCAAAAAATGTTGATGTCATGAGCCACCATGGTCTTTGCATAACAGAGCTAAATGAAAAAGACGGCAGGCATGAAGTTGTGGTTTCAACTTGGGCTAGGAGTGAGAGATTTTTTTTAGAAGATTTTTATAGGCAGCTAAGGACCTATACTGGTCTGATTTATTTTACTAAATAATAGGGGGCTACCCCCTTTTTTATTTGTTTTTTTAAAATCCCTCAAAGGCTGTAATTACAAGGAATTGAGACTTGATAAAAATAAAACAAAGTAATTATACTTGATAAAATAAAGAAACATACTATAGTAGTTTATGAAGCTAAGATTGTTATAATAACAAGCATTTGCAAAGATTTTTAATAATTTAGAGTGCAAGCAGAAATTTATTGTTTTTTATTTGGAATATTTAGCACTTGATTATAAAATGCAACAGAATTGTTATCTTAGCTACTAGCTATAAGGAAAGAAAAATTAATACGAAAAACGTATAGGAGGAACAATGGATAAGTTAGCAAAAGATAAATTTGCAGAGCAGTATATGGAGAACTTGCAGAGGATTACTCTCAAGAGATTTGAAGATACTTCAAATAAGGACAGGTATGATGCACTTTGTGATACAATAATGGGTCTTATAAACAAAGACTGGAGAGAAACAAAGGCAAAATCTAGAGAACAAAGAAAGGCTTACTATCTTTCAGCAGAATTCTTAATCGGTAGATCTTTAGGAAATAACCTAATAAACCTAGGTATCTACGAAGAGGTAAAAGACCTTTTATTTGAGCTCGGAATCGATTTCGAATCTATCGAAGACTATGAAGATGACGCAGCTCTTGGTAATGGTGGTTTAGGAAGACTTGCAGCTTGTTTTATGGACTCAGCAGCTAGTCAGAACCTAAGCTTAGTTGGTTATGGTGTTAGGTATCGTGAAGGAATCTTTAAGCAAGAAATTGAAAAAGGCTTCCAAGTTGAACATGGGGATAGCTGGATTAAAGACGGTGACGGCTGGTCAATTAGGGTAGATTCTGATGCTAAAATCGTTAAATTTAGGGACCAACAAGTAAAGGCTGTACCTTATGATATGCCGGTAGTTGGTTTTGAAAATGGAATAGTAAATACCCTTAGGCTATGGCAGTCAGAACCATTTGAAGAATTTGACTTTGCAAAATTCAATAACTTCGAATATGACCAGGCAGTAAGTGAGAAAAACAGGGCAGAAGATATAACTAGAGTTTTATATCCAAACGATATGCAAAAGGCTGGTAAGCTATTAAGACTAAAGCAACAATACTTCTTCTGTTCAGCATCTATCCAAGATATGGTAGAAATCTACAAGAGAGATTTCCCAACTGATCTAAAATTTGAAGAATTTGCAAAATATCACGTTATTCAGCTTAACGATACCCACCCAATCATAGCTATTCCTGAATTAATCAGAGTATTAGTAGATGAAAATGGAATCTTCTTTGAAGATGCCTTTAAGATTGCATCTAAGGTATTTGCTTTCACCAACCACACTGTATTACAAGAAGCTCTTGAAAGATGGTCAGAAGACCTTATGCAAGAAGTAAGCCCAAGATGTCTAGAAATTATCGAAGAAATTAACGATAAACTCATCGAAGAATTAAAGGCAAGAGGCTTTAGCGAAGCTCAAATTGATCCTTATAGGATTATGAGCAATGATACAGTACACATGGCAAACCTTGCTATCTATGTAGGTTTCTCAGTAAATGGTGTAGCTGAAATTCACTCACAAATCTTAAAAGATGATACCTTTAAAGAATGGTACAGGATTAGCCCAGAGAAATTTAACAACAAAACAAATGGTATCACCCCAAGAAGATGGCTTGTTTACTCAAATAGGGAATTAACAAACTTCATCACAGAAAAACTAGGCACAGATACATGGAAAAACAACCTAGATCAACTAAAGGGACTTGAAAAATATCTAGATGATGAAAAAGTTCTAGAAGAACTTTGGAATATCAAGCAAGAAAAGAAAAACCAACTTGCAAAATATATCTTAGAAAATGAAGGAATTAAAATAGATCCAAAATCAATATTCGATATTCAAATCAAGAGAATCCACGAATACAAGAGACAACACTTAAACATTCTTCACATTATCTACCTATATCACCAACTAAAGAAAAATCCAGACATGGACTTCACACCAACAACCTTTATTTTTGGTGGTAAGGCAGCTCCAGGATACTTTAGAGCAAAGGGTATGATTAAACTTGCAAACGAAGTAGCAAGAGTAGTAAATGCTGACCCAGATGTAAATAAAAAGCTAAAAGTAATCTTTGTACAAAACTACAGGGTAACCTACGCTGAAAAACTCTTTCCAGCAGCAGACGTATCAGAACAAATTTCTACAGCAGGTAAGGAAGCAAGTGGTACAGGCAACATGAAATTCATGCTAAACGGTGCCCTAACACTTGGAACTCTTGACGGAGCCAACGTAGAAATATTCGCAGAAGCAGGCGAAGAAAACAACTACAGATTTGGAGCTACAGTAGAAGAACTAGCAGAAATCGCTGATTCATACAACCCATTCGAATTCTATAGTAAAGATGAAAATATCAAAGATGTAGTAGATTCCCTAGTAAGTGGAGAATTTAAGGACAATGACACCTATTACTTCCTAGACATCTACAATGAACTAATTAAGCCACAAGATGGCAATAGGGGAGATCAATATTATCTACTAAAAGATTTTGACTCCTATAGGCAAACTCACGCGAAATTAAACAAAGAATATAGAAACAAGCTTGAATGGTCAAGAAAATGCCTAAAGAATATTGCAAATGCAGGATTCTTCTCATCAGATAGGACAATAGTAAACTACGCTGACGATATTTGGAAAATAGACTAGGAAAATATATGGATAAGGAAATATTACTAGGAGTTATGATTCCTTTTATAGGAACCACCTGGGAGCAGCCTGCGTCTATATAATGAAAAATGAATTAAAAGCTAGGGTCCAAAAGGGCCTGTCTGGCTTTGCAGCAGGGGTCATGGTGGCAGCGTCCATCTGGTCCCTCCTAATGCCAGCCATGAACATGGTTGAAGAAAAACTAGGTCGCATGGCATGGCTGCCAGCTGCGGCGGGATTTTTGATAGGGATTGCTTTCTTGCTTTTCCTAGACTCAGTAATCCCCCACCAGCATATTGATTCTGACCATCCAGAAGGAATAAGGGCAAAAAGCCTTAGAAAAACAACCATGATGGTCCTTGCAGTAATTATACATAACATCCCAGAAGGCATGGCAGTAGGCGTGTCCTTCGCAGGAGTCCTATATGGCAAGGGCGATTTAACAATGGCAGCAGCCATGGTTTTATCAATAGGCATAGCCATCCAAAACTTTCCAGAAGGAGCTATCATCTCTATGCCCCTAAAGGTAGTAGGTGTTAATAAAAATAAGGCCTTCGGCATGGGAGTATTCTCAGGCATAGTAGAACCAATAGCAGCAATAATTACAATCTTATTATCATCAATAATGGTCCCAATCCTACCCTACCTTTTATCATTCGCAGCAGGAGCCATGATGTATGTGGTAGTAGAAGAACTAGTCCCAGAAGCCACAGGAGAAGGCGAAAGCCACACCAACATAGGAACCATAGGCTTTTCAGCAGGTTTTGTTGTAATGATGATATTAGATGTGATGTTAGGATAAATTGAGGTTTTTGCAAGAATATGGATAAGTATCGTCCCATTATTAGAGATTAGTCTAATGATTTGGGGCGATTTATTTTTTTGCAAAAGCATATTTTTTTATTAAAATTAAATTTTATTATATTTGCCAAAAAATCATCGGAATTAATTTTTATAATAAAATCAAACAAATGCTTTATAAATATTAATCGACTTATAAAAATAATATATAATTTACTAATTAGAATAAACCTTTAAGCTTGATAAAATTTAATATTGGTGATGAAAGACCTTGCTTTAGATTTGTATCATCGTATAATTAATCTGTTCATAATTATGCAATGAGTTATGATCGAGAATTATAGAAAGAAGGTTATGTATTTGGAAGAAAATAAAAATTTTCATTGGCCAACTTTTATACTTATGGCAAGTGTAACCTTTATGGCGATTTTATCTGAACTAGTGCCATCTGGTATCTTGCCAGAGCTTATGACTGGTCTAAGTATATCAGAAGCACAAGCAGGTACCTTAGTTGGTTTTTACGCAATAGCCAGTGCAATTTTTGCAATTCCATTAATCTCTGCAACTGTTGAATTTAACAGGAAGAAACTTTTAATTTGCTTACTAATAGGCTTTGCCCTTAGTAATATTTTAGTTGGTTTCGCACCTAGTTATAGTATTGCCATAGTTGGAAGGGTAATTGGTGGAGTTTGTGCCGGTGTTTTGTGGCCAATGATAGCAGCTTATGGAATGAAGCTTGTAGATGATGAGCACAAGGGCTTGGCAGTAGCTGTCATTATGAGCGGTACAACATTTGGTATGAGTTTAGGTCTTCCACTTGTAACACTGATTGGTACAAAAATTGGATGGAGAGTTGAATTTTTAGTGATTTCAATTCTTATTATTTTAATTGCCCTAGGCAGTCGTTTTATGTTGCCAGAAGTTTCTGGAGAAAAAAGAGTTAGGGCCAACTCGCCTATTACTCTTATCAAAAACAAAGGTGTACTAATTATTATCTTACTTACCTTTATATCAGTAGTTACTAACTATGGAGTTTACACTTATATCACAAATTTAGTTGATTCAATAAATTACAGTGGAGGAATTGGATTTGCCCAAGTTCTTTTTGGGATTGGTTCAATCTTGTCTGTTCTTATTGCAGGAAAAATTATTGATAAGCATATAAAGATACTTTGTCTTTTAATGTTAGCATCATCTTGCCTAGCCTTTATATTTTTTAGTGTCTTTTCATCAATTAGTTTTATGGTTCACTTAGGATTTATCCTTTGGGGAATTGGGTTTGGAGCCTTAGTAACCCTTTATCAAACAGCAGTTGCCAGACAAGTGCCATCAAACGCTTCAGCAGTTGCTACGTCATTACAATCTGCAAGTTTTAATTTTTCAATAATGATTGCCAGCTCACTAGGTGGAGCAATCCTCGCAAATGGAAATATTAATAATCTACTTATCCTAATGGCTTTAATCTTAGGAGCGGGTTTAGTTGTGACAATTTTATCAAAGAAGACAATGGCTTAATTATTTAAAATTTTTAGGAGGAATATATTATGAAGAAAAAATTTATTAATGCAAAAGTTTATGGTCATAAAGATGCATCTGAAATCTTAGTTGAAGATGGAAAATTTTCAAAATTCGGAAACAATCTTGGAAATGCAGATGAAGTTATTGATTTAGATGGAAAACTTGTTATTCCACCATATGTGGATGCCCACCTTCATCTCGATTATTACATGATTGGCAAAACTGATGAAGTTAAAAATGAATCAGGAACACTTTTTGAAGCAATAGACCTTTGGAATGACTTCAAGAAGGGTTCTACAAAAGAAGATATGAAAAAGAGGATTTATCAAGCGGTAGAAGATTGTCTTTCTTATGGTACTCAATATATAAGAGCTCAAACTGACTGTACTGACCCTAACCTAACTGGAATTAAGGCAGCCCTTGAAGTGCGTGATGAATTAAAAGATAAGTGCACAATTCAAGTTGTTGCCTTCCCACAAAATGGTATGTATTCATACAAAGAAGCAGGTAAAACAGGAAGAGATCTAGTTGAAGAAGCACTTGAACTTGGTTGCGAAGTTGTTGGTGGAATTCCACACAATGAATGGAGTCGTGAACTTGGAGAAAAGTCACTAAAAGAAATTGTTGCACTTGCAGTTAAACATAATAAACTCATTGATGTTCACTGTGATGAAACTGATGATGTTATGGCAAGATTTGTTGAAGTGTTAAATGCAGAAGCAATGATGAACGGTATTTCTGAAAAAACAACAGCAAGTCATACTTGTTCTTTTGGATCAGCAGATAATTCATATGCCTTTAGAATGATGGGACTATTTAGAAAATCTAAATTGAATTTTGTTTCCCTTCCAACAGAAAATGCCTTCCTACAAGGACGTCAAGATTCATATCCAAAACGTCGTGGTATCACAAGAGTTCGTGAATTTGTAGACAACGGTGTTAATGTATGCTTCGCACAAGATTCTATAGTTGACCTTTGGTATCCAGCAGGCAATGGAAACCTAATGAATATTCTTGATAATGGAATCCATCTTGCACAACTAATGGGAGAAAAAGACTTTGAAAAAGACTTTGACCTTGTAACTTACAATGGAGCAAAGGCAATGTACCTTCAAGACGAATATGGATTTGACGAAGGTAAGCCAGCTAACTTTATAGTTCTTGATGCACCAAATGAATTTGAAGCAATTAGAAATAGGGCTGAATGTCTTTCATCAGTACGTAATGGAGAATTCTTATTTAAAAAAGCAAAGAGAGAATTTGAAGTCGCTCTTAAATTAAAATAAAAATTTATAAAAAATTAGGGTCTGCGTAAGGATTCCAATATAGAAAAGACGAGGAAATAAGCTCGTCTTTTTTTGTATATTTGTAAAAACCATTATAAATATAAAAAAATATGAGAGCAAAACAGACTTACCTATTTGGTAACATAATTTTAGTCTCTAATTTATTTTTTTAGTGTAAAAAAAGACAAGAAACAGTACTATATAAATATAAATACAAATCTATTGAAGGGACTTATCATGAATTTTTTGGATAATTTTATTACTAGTCTTATGTTGATTAGGGTTACGGATATTGTTGATATTGCGATGATTGCCTTTGTTGTTTACAAGCTTTTTTCTATTTTGAGGAATACAAGGGCTGAGCAGGTTTTGAAGGGGCTGATTTTTGTCCTTATCTTTGCTTCTATTGCTGATATTTTAAACCTAAATACTGTTTCTTGGGTTATGAACCAGTTTTTGACTGTTTCCCTTGTTTTTATTATCGTTGTCTTTCAGCCAGAGCTTAGGACAGGTCTTGAAAGAATCGGTAGGGGTAGGTCAATTTTTTCTGGTGATAAGAATAAGAAGGACGAGGATTCTATAAATGAACTTGTCCTTGCCATGAGTTCTTTGTCTAGGCAAAAAATCGGGGCTCTTGTTGTCCTTGAAAGACAGGTTGGTTTGTCTGATATTATAGAATCGGGAACTATGCTTAATGCTGATATTTCAAGCGAACTTTTGATTAATATTTTTATCCCAAATACTCCTCTCCACGATGGAGCTGTTATAATTAGGGAAAATACTATTACAGCTGCTGCTTGTTATCTCCCACTTTCAACTTCAAACACCATTGCCAAGGAGCTTGGCACCAGGCATAGGGCTGCAATCGGTATTTCTGAGAGGAGCGATGCAGTTGTAATTATTGTCTCAGAGGAGACTGGTAATATTTCTATAGCCGAAAATGGAGTTATCAATAGGTATTTTGATGAAGATTCCCTAAGAATTAGGCTATTGAAGGAACTTTCAGAAAAGAGGTCAGAAGATGAATAAATTTTTGGAAAAACTAAAGAAGGTTAATGCAACTAGCGATAAGCAGCTTTTAGTCCTTTCTATAATTGTTGCAATCTTCATGTGGACTTATGTCAATACTTCAACAAATCCTTCGGCAAATAGGACTTTTAGAAATATTCCTATTATCATCCAAAACCAAGATAAACTTGAGGAAAAGGGATATACAATTGTAAGTAAGGATGATATTACATCTGTAAATGTAAAAATAACAGGATCTAGGGATAATGTTTTAAGTCTGAAGGCAGATGATATCCAGGCTTCAATTAATGTTATGGATGCTAAGGTTGGGATAAATTCTGTAAATGTTAAGGTCGATACCCCTACAGGAATTTACCTTGATTCGATTGACCCTGCTAAGATTAATCTTAACATTCAAAGGATTATTGAAAAGAAGATGCCTGTAAATATTGTTATAGCTGATAAGTTAAAAGATAGCAAGATTGTAGAAGTTAATGAGCAAAACCCTGAAGAGATTACAATTAAGGGACCAGAGTCACTTGTTAACCAGATCGATAGGATAGAAGCTCATATCGATGATTCTGAATACCTTGATGGGAAAATCCACAACGTTGGCATAAAGGTTTTGGATAAAAAAGGTCAAAGTGTAGAGGGACTTAATTTAGATAATAAAGATGTAAACCTATCTTTCTTTGTATATGAAACTAAAAAAGTCAAGGTAAAGCTAGATTTTAGGGGAGATATAGCTAGTGGCTATAGTGAAACTTCCAGTCAAGTTTCGCCTGATACTATAGTTATAAAGGGACCTGGCCAAGTGATTCGTGATATAGACGAGATTTCAACCAGACCCCTTGTATTAAGCTACATAAGATCTTCTAAGTATGGAGAGATTAAGCTTGATTTACCAGAAGGCATTGAGGTTTACGATGGAGATGATACTGTAACTTACAAGATAGAAGTTCAGAAGACTACAACATCTAATAGAGATAAAGATAATGCTGAGTAAGGAAGAAGTTTTAGCAAGGCTTAATAAGGCAGGCTATGAGTCTTATCTTGTTGGAGGCTTTGTCCGTGATAAACTTATGGGAAGAGAGTCTTCTGATATTGATATAGCAACTAAGGCTCATCCAAATCAAATAGAGGAAGTTTTTAAGGACTTTAAGATAATTGATATAGGCAAAAATTTTGGAACCATAAGGGTTATTGGAGATGGTCAAGAATACGAGATCACCACTTTTAGGAAGGATTTTTCCTACAAGGATAAGAGAAGACCGGGGCAGGTGATTTTTGCTGATAAAATAGAAACTGACCTAGAAAGACGAGATTTTACCATAAATGCCTTGGCTCTTATAGATGATAATTTAATTGACCCTTTCGGGGGTCAATTAGACATTAAGGAGAAAATTATAAGGGCAGTAGGGAGCCCTTATGAGAGGATAAGTGAAGATTACTTGAGGGCTTTGAGGGCTTTGAGGGCTGTGAGATTTGCAGCGAATTTAGGTTTTAATATTGAAGGTGAGTTGCAAGAGGCAATTAAGAAAAATTTTAAAAACCTAGCCTATATTTCAGTTGAAAGGCAGGCTGCAGAGCTTGATAAAATCCTACTAGGCCCTGACCCAGCCAGGGGTATAAGACTCTTGGATAAAGTAGGGCTTCTTAATGAAATTTTCCCAGAAGTTTCTGCTATGATTGGCTTTGACCAACATTCGCCCCACCATTATCTTGATTGTTTCGACCATAGTCTAAAGGTCTTGGAGGGGACACCTTCTGATTTAGCGACAAGACTTGCGGCTCTTTTCCATGATACAGGAAAGCCAGCAACTTTTTTTCTGGATGAAAAAGGTCAAGGGAGATTTTTTGGTCACCAAAAAATTTCACAAGACTTAGCCATAGAGAGATTGAAATATTTAAGGTATCCAAAAAAGATTATAGAGGACGTAAGCATTTTGATAGGTCGCCACATGGATTCGTCTAACACCTACACAGAAAAGTCTGTGGCAAGGCTATTGAGAAAGCTTGGCCAAGAAAATATAAGAAGACTCTTTGACCTTCAAGAAGCGGATATTTTGGCAACAGTCCACGAAGATATTTCAAACATAAATCAGGGTAGAAAATTCCTAAAGAAAATCTTAGACAGCAAACCTGTCTTATCTAGAAAAGATTTAGCTATAAGTGGTAGGGATGTGATAGAACTCGGCTTTGAGCAAGGACCACTTGTCGGCCATATATTAAGGAAAATCGAAAGGGCTGTCTTTGAAGAAAATTTGAAAAATGATAGGGATACTTTATTGAGCATGGCTAGGAATATAGGTCTAAAGCTTGATAGAAAGACTTATGAGTAGTATATTATTACAATGAGTAGAAAAGTACACGGAGGATGAAATGACAGAATTAAAATCACACGAAAACAACATAGCAAAGTTTGAATTTAACGTAAGCTATGACGACTTTAAGAAAGCAACAGACACAGTATATAAGAGAAATAAAAAGAGATATAGAATTGATGGTTTCAGACCAGGACACGTTCCAAGAAGAGTTCTTGAAAAAATGTATGGTCCAGAAATTTTCTACGATGATGCTATCCAAATAGTATTCCCAGAGCCATACGAAAAGGCAGTAGAAGAGCTAGGTCTTGAAGTAATCGACCAACCATCTGTTGACCTTGATGA
>NZ_CAUPHG010000039.1:0-14815 GCF_963510915.1 uncultured Anaerococcus sp.
GTGATAGACTATGCGTATAGCTTTGAGTGTGGTTCCTCTTTACTCGACCAACGCTCAAAGCTAGTCGTCCTGTTATAGAGACAGGCGAGTGAGAATTAAAAAGCCTACGCCTTAAATAGCGTGGGCTTTTTAGCTATCATGTTAGCTTGCTTTCATGTACACCTTTTACACAACTTACTCTTACAAACTAAGTAAGCGCGAAAGCTTTGTCTTTTCCTTGCTACTTAGTTTATCAGTATAAGGTCGAGGAGATGGACAAAGGAATTCCCTTTTCCTCTAAAGAACTCCCTGTACAAAAAAGAAAGTATTATTATAAAGGTACAAAAAAATAATAACATAAATTAAATTTGTAATAAACCTTTTTTAAGTCATAAATTATAATAGGTAATCGAGTGTTTAAATAATGTAAAATAACTGTATTGATAATATACGTCCCATATACCTATTTTACTCTTAAGAAACTTAAGAAAAGTATACCTTAGTAAACAGTGTTCAAATAATGTATAATAACTTCATTGATAATATACGTCCCATATAGTCTATTCTTCCCCTTCTTTGCTTAAGAAGAGTATGGTTGTAGTGAGTGCCATAAATTAGCGTTATTATCTTATGAAGTATCAGTTATAGAAAATATTTAGTTAGTGTTATTTAAAATAAATGAGGTGAGAGTGGTGTCATATATTGAGAATCCAGGAAGCAATTATGATGAACTTATTTGGTATTTAACGACTAATTATGATGAGGTGGAGGGGGAGGATTTTTATCGATATATTTTTCCTAATAATCAAAAAACTGGAGAATATAATACTGATAAGAATCATTGGAAAGCAAATGCTGTTTATTTGTATCACGATGAAGATAATTCTGAAAAAACTTATCGAAGAAGAATTATGTTAGATGATACTTGGGAAGAAGATTTTGAAAATTATATTTATGATAATCATCATACTTTGTGTAGTGGCTTGTCTTATCGTGGAAAAGCTAATACTTTATTGAATGCTAGAGAGCTAAATGCAATTATTATTGATTTAGATAGTGTTAGTTTAAATGAATTAAAAAATCTAATTGACAGTTTTGATAATACTCCAGGCTATTTTGGAGCTATTCCTCGTCCAACTTTTCTTGTAACTAGTGGTACCGGGATACATATTTACTATGTACTTGATCAACCAGTCGATCTATTTCCTTATTTGAAACAGCAATTTAAGGAGTTGAAGTATGGTTTAACTTATAAAGCTTGGAATCCAACGATTACTTCAAAAGATGAGGTAGTTCAATATCAATCAATTGCTCAAGGCTTTCGAATGGTTGGATCAATTAATCCGAAGTATGGTGAAAATTTACATGTAAGAGCTTTTCAAGTAGGCGATAGGGTGTCTGTTGATTATTTAAATTCTTATGTAAAGGAAGAGCAAAGAGTTGATTTGGATAAGCTTTTTACACCAAGTAAAATGACTTTAGAAGAAGCACGATTACAATATCCGGATTGGTTTGAACGGAGGATTTTAAAAGGAGAAAATTTGCCAAAACGTTGGCAAATCAATCGAGCTGTTTATGATTGGTGGAAGAAACAATCTTTAGATATTGTGGGTGGACATCGATACTGGTATTTATATTTATTAGGAGTTTATGCGGTAAAATGTGGTATTAGTAAAGAAGAATTTTCGGAAGATTGTTGGGGAAAATATCCTGAATTAAAGCGAAAGCCTAATGGAACAGATATTTTTAAACCAGAAGATGTTGAAAGTGCAATCGAATCTTATGATCCATGTAATTTTATGTATTCAATTATTGAAATTGAACGTAAAAGTGGTTTACGAATTGAACGTAATCGTAGAAATTATCGAAAACAGAAAGAACATATTAAATTTATGAATGCTGTTCGAGATAATGTTTCTTATCCTGAAGGTGGATGGCAAAATAAGCAAGGAGCACCAACAAAGGAAAAAGAAGTTCGCGTTTTTATTAAAGAAGCTTCAAAAAAAAATAGTGTGAGTGAAATTGCTAAAGATTTAGGAGTGACTCGAGCCACTGTTTATAAGTATATAAATTCGGAAGAAGTAAAAAATGATCGAGGGTCGAATAAAGAAGATTTGGTGATTAGTTATATTAAAAAATATCCTAAAAAAAATGTAAGCGAAATTGCTAAACAATTAGGTATAAGTCGTACTACGGTATATAAATATAAAAAGAAATATGGTTTATAGAACAACTTTATAGGTATACTTAAGTATACCTATTGTTTTTAATATATGACTGATATACTGATATACTAAGGTTATTAGTATATTATTTTGTAAAATAGGTATACCTAAGTCTACTTGTTGTTCAAATATATTTTTTATATATTAAGGCCTTAGAATAAAAGAAGTAAACTAAGTCTACCTAAGTCTATCTAAATCTACATATACATAAATCTCTGATTTGTTTATATGCTAAAATATTTAGATTTACCAGGAGGAAGTATGTCAGGTAAAGTAGTTAGCTTTAAAATCAACGAAGAAAAGTATGCGATATTAAAAAAGGAAGCTGACGAAAAGGGGTTGTCGGTTGGCCAATATGTACGTCAAAAAATATTGGAAGAAGAAAAAGACGATGATGAAAGAGAATTTACGAACTTAGAGTTTAATTTAAAAAATGAGGAGATAACTCAAAAACTTATACAAGCTAAAGATGAGCAAATTTCTAGTTTAAATAAACAAGTCGATACTTTACAGGATCAGTTGAGTTCAGCTATGAAATCAGTGACTAAATTAGCGGATCAGCAACAACAGCTGACGTTAAGTTTACAAGAATCACTTTTTAAGATTGAGAAAGAGCCATTAAAGGATGATTATATGGCTGAAACTTCTGAAAATGCCTCAGAAAGCTCCTCAGTAAAGACTGAAAATGAAACTAAGAGCTTTTGGAGTCGTTTTTGGAGAAAATAATTTCGTGTAATTAAAGCTAGAAGGAGTTCTGTAGATATCTTGAAGTGTATTAACAAAGAGAAAAAGAATTTGGGCTAGAAGTAACTGACTTTGAAAGCAATATCAAAAAAATGTAGGCGAATATTTTTGAAGAACTATTTCAACAAGAATAAAAAAATTGTCGATGTTTTTTTGCCGGTCTTACAAAAAATATTTACAAGATTGGAAAAAAATCTTGATAGAAAAACTTATCGTGAAGAATTTTTTCAAGGAAAAGAAGACGAGAAATTTTTTTCTCATGAATTAGATATGAATCAATATTTTGAACAAATTAAATATGTTTATCGAAATAATTTGAAATAATAAATTTGAGAAAGAAAATAAGGAACGGGTAAAATGAAATCTTGTTAGGGAAATCCCTGAACCCAAGTCGAAAAATAATGAGTTTAAATAAAATTTTCAGAACTCATTTGCCGTTATTATTAAGTCATAAATCATGTAGTTGTGGAATAAAGAAAAGATTGAAATTTGTAAAAAATTGACTAAATATGCTTTAAAAAACTGTACTACTTTTTAAAGCATATTGTCCTACAAATAAAAATTTAGCTATTAAAACATTGTTATATCAGCATTTTGAAGTTGCCAAAAGTAGGACAAAATTTTGAAATTGCTATCACTTGTCATACTTCTGAAATCGACAAAAATATAAGGAAATTGCCTAAAATTTACTGAATAATCTGTATGTATTTAATACAGAAAACGTATCTGTTTAGTACTTAATTTGTATGTAATAAGCGCGTATAAATTTATGTATAGTATTGTTATATCAAGCTTTCTGTGTATGTATAAAGACTGTATATTTTTGAAAAATCGCTATCACTTGTCTGTATAAATTATGTAAAAAAGAATCCCTTTGGCTCAGCCAAAGTAAGCAAAATCTAGGTGCTTTAGTACCAGCTTTTGCTATCAAGGATTCCTTATGCTCTTTCAATATTTCAAGCAACTTCCTAACTAAATTTCTTTTTCGCTATGAAATTTATAACAATATTGACTTAGTAAAAAAGATTTTCTAATAAAAAAGCACGGAAATTTTCCGTACTTCTGTAAAGTATTCCTATATTTCGAACTTAGTTTCGCTATAGGAGAAAAAAACCGATGAATGAGAGCACCAGTGACTCTATGTAGAAAAAAGATTTTTATAAGACACTAAAACCATTGTAGCATATTTTATCTTGAATTATCATGTTATACTAATCAAGTCGTCTCTGACGCAAATTTATTTGCGAAAGGGGTGATTCACATGATCTACTTCTTTGAGCTCTTACTTGCCGTTACGGCAAATGTAATAAGCTACTACATTTGCAAATGGCTAGACGGCGAGGACAAATAGACGACTAGCCTTGAGCGTTGGTCACGCAAAAAAAGCCCCACGTTGGTTCAGAACGTGGGGCTTTTTGGTGATCACATGATCTACCTCTTTGTAGTTTTAGTATACCATAATTCAGTTATTTATTGCATGGTTTGGATTAGAAAAGCACGCAAAAAACGCCACGTTGGTTCAGAACGTGGCGTTTTGGTGTTCTCTTAAAAAATATTATAACACAACCCCAATTTAGTTATTACCTTGAAAAAAAGCACGGAGAAATTCCGTGCCTATATCCTCATACGGTCTCTATGTCTTTGTTGGCATGAGGAAGAGAGATTGGGCTGATCGGTAGGGAGTGCCCAATCAATCTAAGAGAAAGTAGTAAAAAACTACTAACTCTAATTATAAGCAAATGGTTACCAGAAATGGAAGATTTTTTGAAAACACAAATAAATTTTAGCGAAAAAATTATTCTAATTGAGTAAGGACTCAGTTTTAGCTATAAAACAAAACAACGTCGAGAAAAGACGTTGTTTTGTAGGATTGTTTATGTTAAGTAAAAACATTATACCCCGTTGCAGATTCAAAAACAAATCTTTAGAGTTTGGATGAGTCGGGAGTACAGTCAATATATATATTTAAATCTTGTTAGAGAAATTCTCTAACACATGGTCAAATGAACTTATTTTTTATTCATAAAGACTTTTCGCTGTCAAAAATTTAAAAGAAATAAGGATCAAAGAATTTTCTGTCTTAAAAATAATTTTTAGCAAAGTATTTCAAGAAGACCAAAATTTTTATCTAAAAGAAAGTTTCGGAATATATAAAAGCGTTAAAAGAAAAATAAAGGCATGGAAAATTTCTAAAGACGCAACAATAAAAATCGTTACATGAAGTTCAACAAGAGATGAATCAAATAAAAAAGAAAATGAAGAATTAAAAATACGACAAAAGAAATTGCAGATCTCTTAGGAATTAATCGAGAAAAATATCTTGCCTAAACTAAAAAAGACTGGTAATAAAAAATAAAAAAATTAAAAGGTAAAGAAGAAAAACGGAAGTAAAAAATAAAATAATTTCTCTAGAACTGACACGCAATATTTTTTGAAAATGAGTATTATCAAAATATTATTTTAGATTTCGCCTTTTATAATTTAGAAGACTATCGAGAAAGTGAAAAATAAATAGAGAAACTCTATGAAAAAATAATCTACGTTTTATAAAGAGCTTATGGAGTTAGAAAATCAAGTAAGAGATTTTGCTGAAGGAAATTATTATTATGATTAGAAAGTTTAGTAAAAGGAATACAAGCGATTAAAATGCATATAATTATGGTTTTGGAAGCCACTTGTATATATCTATATATACAAGAATAAAAGCGCTTAAATCGCAAAAATACCACGATATAAGTCATTTTAAGAGCGCTTACTAAGAAAATCTTTATAATATAATAAGTGTGCGGAGTGTAAGAAGTTCGTTTAATATAGCAAACGCCTCTTTCCGGGATAGTAGCCACGTTAGGCAGTAGAACACGAAAAGGGAGAAAATTATGGTATACTCTTTGTAGTAATTTTTAATTACTTTCTCTAAAGACTGAGTCTTCCCGACAATGAGACTAGTCTCTCCTTTTTATCTCAAAGGGGAGGAAAAGCACGGAAATTTTCCGTGCTTTTCTGTTTCGGAACATAATAAAAAAAGAACTTTGTTATAGTAATTTTGAAGAGAGCTATTCGTGAGAAAACTAAAGTCCTATGTTGGTTTCAAACGTGGACTTTTTTACATTTAGCTAACCTTCTTGGAAACTAGGTACACATATTTTATCGAATTAGTTTATTTTTTTCGTAAAACGTCGATCTACCTTTATATTTCCCGATTTGAGAAAGATAATTTAAAATGTCACCATTCCACTTTTTTCTTTTAATAGTGAATAATCAAAATTTCTCATCCCATAACCTCTCCTTTATCCCTTAATTATGTAATTTTTAGGCGATAAATCAATTGTTGTACGATTATTAACTTGTTGTAAGAACAAGTTAATATAATAATAGTATGAGGGATAATAAGTTTGTCTAACCAATTCGTTCCAAAATATCGTAACAGGTTGAGGCTAGCAATTTGTTATAATAAATGAATAGAAGAGCTCTTATATGGGCAACGCAAAAAGGAATGGATGATTAGTCCATTCCTTTTTATCCAAAAAGAAGAATAATAAAAAGCACGGGAGAGCTATATTTTAACTTTTGCGCCGAATGTTAAAGTCCTTGCTTTGGAGTATCAGCGCATAAGAGGCAACTATAGCTTTCCCGCGTTTCTATATAGGATATATATTTGTCCCGCTAATAAGGGAGAAAGCTGGTGTATAGAACACCAGCAGAATGGAGCTAAAATAGTATTTTTATAAAATACTAAGTTAATTATACTATAACATAGTTTATTTAGTTATCGTATATAGTAAAACTTCCCGTACGCTAAGAAACATCTATATTTTGATTTTCGATGCTCAAATAATTTTGTAGAAGTTTACTTCCAGAAAAAAACACCCCTTAATTATAAGGGATGTTTTGAGGAAGATTTTATGAAAGGTTAAAAAATGATAATGATGTCTGCTGTAATATCAAATTATTTATCCCCATTACAGGCGGAATGCCTGTGACACCTATATTTCATAAAAGGAGTTTTAACCATTCAAATCTTATCAAGCTAATGCTTGCTATAAACCTCATAATGTCATCCTAGCAAATATATCTATTAAAATCTATAAATTATGAATAATATTAGAGAAATAAAAAAATTATTCATCTAAGATATTTTACTAATAAGAAAATTCTAAAAAATATAGGTGAGCGGACTTCATATAATTTATTGTTTAGTGTCTAGAGTATTTCATAAATAAAAAAGCACGGAAACTCCGCGCTCTTATCTCCATACAGAGTAAAAAAGTCCTTGTATAGTATGAGGAGTAATGACTGGGCTGGTCGGTAGGTAAGACCCAGTCTAAAAGAAAGTAGTATTATATAAATACTACATGTAGGGTAGCATAAACAAATTCTATAAGAAAGCGTTTTTTTTTTTAAAATATACAATTTTAGCAAAAGCAATTAGCTAAATATATTATAAAAAATAAGAAATATAATAGACTATGCGTATAGCTTTGAGTGTGGTTCCTCTTTACTCGACCAACGCTCAAAGCTAGTCGTCCTGTTATAGAGACAGGCGAGTGAGAATTAAAAAGCCTACGCCTTAAATAGCGTGGGCTTTTTAGCTATCATGTTAGCTTGCTTTCATGTACACCTTTTACACAACTTACTCTTACAAACTAAGTAAGCGCGAAAGCTTTGTCTTTTCCTTGCTACTTAGTTTATCAGTATAAGGTCGAGGAGATGGACAAAGGAATTCCCTTTTCCTCTAAAGAACTCCCTGTACAAAAAAGAAAGTATTATTATAAAGGTACAAAAAAATAATAACATAAATTAAATTTGTAATAAACCTTTTTTAAGTCATAAATTATAATAGGTAATCGAGTGTTTAAATAATGTAAAATAACTGTATTGATAATATACGTCCCATATACCTATTTTACTCTTAAGAAACTTAAGAAAAGTATACCTTAGTAAACAGTGTTCAAATAATGTATAATAACTTCATTGATAATATACGTCCCATATAGTCTATTCTTCCCCTTCTTTGCTTAAGAAGAGTATGGTTGTAGTGAGTGCCATAAATTAGCGTTATTATCTTATGAAGTATCAGTTATAGAAAATATTTAGTTAGTGTTATTTAAAATAAATGAGGTGAGAGTGGTGTCATATATTGAGAATCCAGGAAGCAATTATGATGAACTTATTTGGTATTTAACGACTAATTATGATGAGGTGGAGGGGGAGGATTTTTATCGATATATTTTTCCTAATAATCAAAAAACTGGAGAATATAATACTGATAAGAATCATTGGAAAGCAAATGCTGTTTATTTGTATCACGATGAAGATAATTCTGAAAAAACTTATCGAAGAAGAATTATGTTAGATGATACTTGGGAAGAAGATTTTGAAAATTATATTTATGATAATCATCATACTTTGTGTAGTGGCTTGTCTTATCGTGGAAAAGCTAATACTTTATTGAATGCTAGAGAGCTAAATGCAATTATTATTGATTTAGATAGTGTTAGTTTAAATGAATTAAAAAATCTAATTGACAGTTTTGATAATACTCCAGGCTATTTTGGAGCTATTCCTCGTCCAACTTTTCTTGTAACTAGTGGTACCGGGATACATATTTACTATGTACTTGATCAACCAGTCGATCTATTTCCTTATTTGAAACAGCAATTTAAGGAGTTGAAGTATGGTTTAACTTATAAAGCTTGGAATCCAACGATTACTTCAAAAGATGAGGTAGTTCAATATCAATCAATTGCTCAAGGCTTTCGAATGGTTGGATCAATTAATCCGAAGTATGGTGAAAATTTACATGTAAGAGCTTTTCAAGTAGGCGATAGGGTGTCTGTTGATTATTTAAATTCTTATGTAAAGGAAGAGCAAAGAGTTGATTTGGATAAGCTTTTTACACCAAGTAAAATGACTTTAGAAGAAGCACGATTACAATATCCGGATTGGTTTGAACGGAGGATTTTAAAAGGAGAAAATTTGCCAAAACGTTGGCAAATCAATCGAGCTGTTTATGATTGGTGGAAGAAACAATCTTTAGATATTGTGGGTGGACATCGATACTGGTATTTATATTTATTAGGAGTTTATGCGGTAAAATGTGGTATTAGTAAAGAAGAATTTTCGGAAGATTGTTGGGGAAAATATCCTGAATTAAAGCGAAAGCCTAATGGAACAGATATTTTTAAACCAGAAGATGTTGAAAGTGCAATCGAATCTTATGATCCATGTAATTTTATGTATTCAATTATTGAAATTGAACGTAAAAGTGGTTTACGAATTGAACGTAATCGTAGAAATTATCGAAAACAGAAAGAACATATTAAATTTATGAATGCTGTTCGAGATAATGTTTCTTATCCTGAAGGTGGATGGCAAAATAAGCAAGGAGCACCAACAAAGGAAAAAGAAGTTCGCGTTTTTATTAAAGAAGCTTCAAAAAAAAATAGTGTGAGTGAAATTGCTAAAGATTTAGGAGTGACTCGAGCCACTGTTTATAAGTATATAAATTCGGAAGAAGTAAAAAATGATCGAGGGTCGAATAAAGAAGATTTGGTGATTAGTTATATTAAAAAATATCCTAAAAAAAATGTAAGCGAAATTGCTAAACAATTAGGTATAAGTCGTACTACGGTATATAAATATAAAAAGAAATATGGTTTATAGAACAACTTTATAGGTATACTTAAGTATACCTATTGTTTTTAATATATGACTGATATACTGATATACTAAGGTTATTAGTATATTATTTTGTAAAATAGGTATACCTAAGTCTACTTGTTGTTCAAATATATTTTTTATATATTAAGGCCTTAGAATAAAAGAAGTAAACTAAGTCTACCTAAGTCTATCTAAATCTACATATACATAAATCTCTGATTTGTTTATATGCTAAAATATTTAGATTTACCAGGAGGAAGTATGTCAGGTAAAGTAGTTAGCTTTAAAATCAACGAAGAAAAGTATGCGATATTAAAAAAGGAAGCTGACGAAAAGGGGTTGTCGGTTGGCCAATATGTACGTCAAAAAATATTGGAAGAAGAAAAAGACGATGATGAAAGAGAATTTACGAACTTAGAGTTTAATTTAAAAAATGAGGAGATAACTCAAAAACTTATACAAGCTAAAGATGAGCAAATTTCTAGTTTAAATAAACAAGTCGATACTTTACAGGATCAGTTGAGTTCAGCTATGAAATCAGTGACTAAATTAGCGGATCAGCAACAACAGCTGACGTTAAGTTTACAAGAATCACTTTTTAAGATTGAGAAAGAGCCATTAAAGGATGATTATATGGCTGAAACTTCTGAAAATGCCTCAGAAAGCTCCTCAGTAAAGACTGAAAATGAAACTAAGAGCTTTTGGAGTCGTTTTTGGAGAAAATAATTTCGTGTAATTAAAGCTAGAAGGAGTTCTGTAGATATCTTGAAGTGTATTAACAAAGAGAAAAAGAATTTGGGCTAGAAGTAACTGACTTTGAAAGCAATATCAAAAAAATGTAGGCGAATATTTTTGAAGAACTATTTCAACAAGAATAAAAAAATTGTCGATGTTTTTTTGCCGGTCTTACAAAAAATATTTACAAGATTGGAAAAAAATCTTGATAGAAAAACTTATCGTGAAGAATTTTTTCAAGGAAAAGAAGACGAGAAATTTTTTTCTCATGAATTAGATATGAATCAATATTTTGAACAAATTAAATATGTTTATCGAAATAATTTGAAATAATAAATTTGAGAAAGAAAATAAGGAACGGGTAAAATGAAATCTTGTTAGGGAAATCCCTGAACCCAAGTCGAAAAATAATGAGTTTAAATAAAATTTTCAGAACTCATTTGCCGTTATTATTAAGTCATAAATCATGTAGTTGTGGAATAAAGAAAAGATTGAAATTTGTAAAAAATTGACTAAATATGCTTTAAAAAACTGTACTACTTTTTAAAGCATATTGTCCTACAAATAAAAATTTAGCTATTAAAACATTGTTATATCAGCATTTTGAAGTTGCCAAAAGTAGGACAAAATTTTGAAATTGCTATCACTTGTCATACTTCTGAAATCGACAAAAATATAAGGAAATTGCCTAAAATTTACTGAATAATCTGTATGTATTTAATACAGAAAACGTATCTGTTTAGTACTTAATTTGTATGTAATAAGCGCGTATAAATTTATGTATAGTATTGTTATATCAAGCTTTCTGTGTATGTATAAAGACTGTATATTTTTGAAAAATCGCTATCACTTGTCTGTATAAATTATGTAAAAAAGAATCCCTTTGGCTCAGCCAAAGTAAGCAAAATCTAGGTGCTTTAGTACCAGCTTTTGCTATCAAGGATTCCTTATGCTCTTTCAATATTTCAAGCAACTTCCTAACTAAATTTCTTTTTCGCTATGAAATTTATAACAATATTGACTTAGTAAAAAAGATTTTCTAATAAAAAAGCACGGAAATTTTCCGTACTTCTGTAAAGTATTCCTATATTTCGAACTTAGTTTCGCTATAGGAGAAAAAAACCGATGAATGAGAGCACCAGTGACTCTATGTAGAAAAAAGATTTTTATAAGACACTAAAACCATTGTAGCATATTTTATCTTGAATTATCATGTTATACTAATCAAGTCGTCTCTGACGCAAATTTATTTGCGAAAGGGGTGATTCACATGATCTACTTCTTTGAGCTCTTACTTGCCGTTACGGCAAATGTAATAAGCTACTACATTTGCAAATGGCTAGACGGCGAGGACAAATAGACGACTAGCCTTGAGCGTTGGTCACGCAAAAAAAGCCCCACGTTGGTTCAGAACGTGGGGCTTTTTGGTGATCACATGATCTACCTCTTTGTAGTTTTAGTATACCATAATTCAGTTATTTATTGCATGGTTTGGATTAGAAAAGCACGCAAAAAACGCCACGTTGGTTCAGAACGTGGCGTTTTGGTGTTCTCTTAAAAAATATTATAACACAACCCCAATTTAGTTATTACCTTGAAAAAAAGCACGGAGAAATTCCGTGCCTATATCCTCATACGGTCTCTATGTCTTTGTTGGCATGAGGAAGAGAGATTGGGCTGATCGGTAGGGAGTGCCCAATCAATCTAAGAGAAAGTAGTAAAAAACTACTAACTCTAATTATAAGCAAATGGTTACCAGAAATGGAAGATTTTTTGAAAACACAAATAAATTTTAGCGAAAAAATTATTCTAATTGAGTAAGGACTCAGTTTTAGCTATAAAACAAAACAACGTCGAGAAAAGACGTTGTTTTGTAGGATTGTTTATGTTAAGTAAAAACATTATACCCCGTTGCAGATTCAAAAACAAATCTTTAGAGTTTGGATGAGTCGGGAGTACAGTCAATATATATATTTAAATCTTGTTAGAGAAATTCTCTAACACATGGTCAAATGAACTTATTTTTTATTCATAAAGACTTTTCGCTGTCAAAAATTTAAAAGAAATAAGGATCAAAGAATTTTCTGTCTTAAAAATAATTTTTAGCAAAGTATTTCAAGAAGACCAAAATTTTTATCTAAAAGAAAGTTTCGGAATATATAAAAGCGTTAAAAGAAAAATAAAGGCATGGAAAATTTCTAAAGACGCAACAATAAAAATCGTTACATGAAGTTCAACAAGAGATGAATCAAATAAAAAAGAAAATGAAGAATTAAAAATACGACAAAAGAAATTGCAGATCTCTTAGGAATTAATCGAGAAAAATATCTTGCCTAAACTAAAAAAGACTGGTAATAAAAAATAAAAAAATTAAAAGGTAAAGAAGAAAAACGGAAGTAAAAAATAAAATAATTTCTCTAGAACTGACACGCAATATTTTTTGAAAATGAGTATTATCAAAATATTATTTTAGATTTCGCCTTTTATAATTTAGAAGACTATCGAGAAAGTGAAAAATAAATAGAGAAACTCTATGAAAAAATAATCTACGTTTTATAAAGAGCTTATGGAGTTAGAAAATCAAGTAAGAGATTTTGCTGAAGGAAATTATTATTATGATTAGAAAGTTTAGTAAAAGGAATACAAGCGATTAAAATGCATATAATTATGGTTTTGGAAGCCACTTGTATATATCTATATATACAAGAATAAAAGCGCTTAAATCGCAAAAATACCACGATATAAGTCATTTTAAGAGCGCTTACTAAGAAAATCTTTATAATATAATAAGTGTGCGGAGTGTAAGAAGTTCGTTTAATATAGCAAACGCCTCTTTCCGGGATAGTAGCCACGTTAGGCAGTAGAACACGAAAAGGGAGAAAATTATGGTATACTCTTTGTAGTAATTTTTAATTACTTTCTCTAAAGACTGAGTCTTCCCGACAATGAGACTAGTCTCTCCTTTTTATCTCAAAGGGGAGGAAAAGCACGGAAATTTTCCGTGCTTTTCTGTTTCGGAACATAATAAAAAAAGAACTTTGTTATAGTAATTTTGAAGAGAGCTATTCGTGAGAAAACTAAAGTCCTATGTTGGTTTCAAACGTGGACTTTTTTACATTTAGCTAACCTTCTTGGAAACTAGGTACACATATTTTATCGAATTAGTTTATTTTTTTCGTAAAACGTCGATCTACCTTTATATTTCCCGATTTGAGAAAGATAATTTAAAATGTCACCATTCCACTTTTTTCTTTTAATAGTGAATAATCAAAATTTCTCATCCCATAACCTCTCCTTTATCCCTTAATTATGTAATTTTTAGGCGATAAATCAATTGTTGTACGATTATTAACTTGTTGTAAGAACAAGTTAATATAATAATAGTATGAGGGATAATAAGTTTGTCTAACCAATTCGTTCCAAAATATCGTAACAGGTTGAGGCTAGCAATTTGTTATAATAAATGAATAGAAGAGCTCTTATATGGGCAACGCAAAAAGGAATGGATGATTAGTCCATTCCTTTTTATCCAAAAAGAAGAATAATAAAAAGCACGGGAGAGCTATATTTTAACTTTTGCGCCGAATGTTAAAGTCCTTGCTTTGGAGTATCAGCGCATAAGAGGCAACTATAGCTTTCCCGCGTTTCTATATAGGATATATATTTGTCCCGCTAATAAGGGAGAAAGCTGGTGTATAGAACACCAGCAGAATGGAGCTAAAATAGTATTTTTATAAAATACTAAGTTAATTATACTATAACATAGTTTATTTAGTTATCGTATATAGTAAAACTTCCCGTACGCTAAGAAACATCTATATTTTGATTTTCGATGCTCAAATAATTTTGTAGAAGTTTACTTCCAGAAAAAAACACCCCTTAATTATAAGGGATGTTTTGAGGAAGATTTTATGAAAGGTTAAAAAATGATAATGATGTCTGCTGTAATATCAAATTATTTATCCCCATTACAGGCGGAATGCCTGTGACACCTATATTTCATAAAAGGAGTTTTAACCATTCAAATCTTATCAAGCTAATGCTTGCTATAAACCTCATAATGTCATCCTAGCAAATATATCTATTAAAATCTATAAATTATGAATAATATTAGAGAAATAAAAAAATTATTCATCTAAGATATTTTACTAATAAGAAAATTCTAAAAAATATAGGTGAGCGGACTTCATATAATTTATTGTTTAGTGTCTAGAGTATTTCATAAATAAAAAAGCACGGAAACTCCGCGCTCTTATCTCCATACAGAGTAAAAAAGTCCTTGTATAGTATGAGGAGTAATGACTGGGCTGGTCGGTAGGTAAGACCCAGTCTAAAAGAAAGTAGTATTATATAAATACTACATGTAGGGTAGCATAAACAAATTCTATAAGAAAGCGTTTTTTTTTTTAAAATATACAATTTTAGCAAAAGCAATTAGCTAAATATATTATAAAAAATAAGAAATATAATAG
>NZ_CAUPHG010000040.1:0-14208 GCF_963510915.1 uncultured Anaerococcus sp.
AGTATCAGGCTACATGCTAGGAGTAAATCCATTCAACCAACCAGGCGTGGAAGCCTATAAAAAGGCAATGTTTAAGCTACTAGGAAAACCTGGATACTAGATAAAAGTAAATTTCGAGCATACTAAAAGACCTCAACCGAGGTCTTTTGCTTTGTCTTTTTTTTATTAATTTTAATTACATTAGAAATTTCAATAAATATTTTAACTTTTCCGATAACTAGCTTGCTGGCTTTGTATTTTTTATTTTTCTACTTAAAAATATTAGTAATATGACTAGAATTAGACTGGTAATTATCGAGCCTTCTAAGCCAAAGCCTCCTCCTGAGATTAGGTCAGGTCCCTTTAGCTTTGTTTTAAATAGGGTGACTGGTATGGAGCTATTGCCAGAGACTGTTATGCCATAAATATTTGCCATGGTCATATTCCAGAAAGTGTGGGCGGCTGCTGGCATGTATATAGAATCATTTATGTAAAATATTAGAGAAAATATGATTCCTATTAAAAATATATTCACAAAGGCCATGGGGCTAAAGTCTGCATTTCCCAAGTGAAATATGGAAAAGATTATGGAATTAGCTATTATTGCAAGTTCTATTTTGCCCCTAGCTGCCATTTGGTTCATCAAAATTGCTCTAAGAATAAATTCCTCTTCAAAACCTTGGATCATCCATGCTGGAAGGAAGACCATGAAAAATTTTAGGTTAAAACCATTTAGATTTTTCCTAATTTCTGCAAATTCTGTTAGGTCTAATATTAAAACTACAAGGGTCACTAACCCAAAGCCTAGAAGAAGTCCCTTTCCATATTTTTTAATTTTATCATCGTCCACAAGCCCTAAGGATAGGCAATTTCTTTCTAAAGCTTTCCTTGCAAAAATATATGCTAAAATTAGCGCTAAGGCGGTGGAATAAATTATTAGCAAGAAAAATAGGTTATTTGTGTCTATAAAAGTAAAAAACTTGTCTAGAATCTCTATATTTTGGCTTATCTTTAAGATTAATCCCAGCCCATATTGAGGAATTATTACCAGAAGTGAAAGGATGACGGTAATAATAACTGGATTTAGGTCACGAGACTTTTTGCTTGTCTCTATTATAGATTTATTCGCTATCATTTGACTAAGTCCAAGGCGCCGCCGATTATGCCATTGATAAAGTCTCTTGATTCATAGATTTCATAGCCGAAAAGTTTTTTCTTTAAGAAAATTTTAGCATCGGAACTTTTTACTTCCGCCCCATCCTTTGATAATTCCTTCATATAAGCTTCGTGTTGGTTTTCTTCTTCCAAGTGCTTAATCTTATCAAAGCAATCAACGTAATTGACATTAGAAATTTTAAGTGTCACTTCCATGCCGCCTTCTATATCAAGTTTGTTTAATACTTCTATATCTAGGTTTTTAAAATTATTCCTGACAAACTCGTCCTGCTTTTTTTCATCGTCCGAATAAGATTTTTTAAGAACTTCAAAAATCACATCAAGCCTATCCATATTTTCTTCCATGTAGGCTGTATCATCTGTCTTAATCGCCTTTTCAATCCTATTTACAGTTCTGTCAACATTATGAGAAAGAGATCTCAAACCGAAAAATATAGCGGCTGCAAGGAGGAGAAAAATTAAGACATAAGGGCCAAAAGTCTTTCTCTTGCGCCTTTTTTCTCTCACACGCCTCTTTTTCTCACGAGTTTTAGGATTTTTATATTCTTTTTCTTCACTTCTTTTACGTCTAGCCATAATTCCATCCTTTAAAATATTATACCATTTCTATGATTTTATGATATGATTAATATATGAAGTATCTTAAAAATAATTTTGCTACAGGTCTTACTCTTTTAGCCATAATTGGTCTAATTTTTGAGACTTTTATAGTGCATAATCTAATAATTAATGAAAATTTAATAGTAAGGGCTCTTTCTTCCTATCTTATATCCTACTTAGCCTTTAAAATATCCTTTGTTGAAACTAAGAAGGTTGCCTTGATGTTTGTACCTCTAATCTTTCACAGCCTAATCGTGGCACTTGTTGTAAGAGGAGGATTTTCAAGTAAAATCCCTAACGATATGGTAAGAATCATCACTAATCTTTATAGGCTAATAGTCATAGTCGGAATATTTTTTATAATAGAACTCATCCTTAATAGGATATTCGGAAGCTTAGTTACATCAATACTTGGAGGTCTTTCCTTCTTGATTTTCCTTGCCATAATTTTTAGCAATAGACTTTCTGTCCTTAAAAATTTCGAGGATTTTTTCCTCTACTTTAGCTTTTATGTAATGGCAATCAGAATAAGGTCAGCTCTTAGGTTAAATCCATTTCTCTTATTCATCGCCATTGTTTTGGTTGTGGGAGAGATTTACCTTCAGAAAACTTACCTAAAATATGACTATGGTTTTTTACTTAGTATATATCCCCTAGTTTATTTTAGCCTTAAAACCATAAGCAATGAGCATAGTTTCTGTTTGTTGGACTATATGCTTTTTGCATTAATCTATATCTATCCAGCTCTATTTGTAATAATAAAAACAAGCTTTGATATAGAAAGCCTAGCCATTTCAATAATAGGCATCTTAGCTTCGTATATCCTAGGCGAAGTCATTTATAAAATCAAAAATACCTACCTTTCCACATTAATTTTAGGAATTAGTTAATACGCAGGTCACAAGGGACCTGCGTATTTTTATATTATTTCTTTAAGAAACATGGCAATAGCGACAACAGCTATAGTTTTTAGGATGGAAATTGTCCTATCCTTGCCATATTTTTCTATCAACTTCCTTGTCAAAAACTCCATCACAAAAGTTATGATTAAGGTGATAATAAATATTTTTAAGTATCTCATTTTTTCCTCCTTATTTTATTTCCCAAGCAACTGTCACTTCTCTTCTTAGCCTCCACCAAGGAATCCTATCCATAGTATTTCTCCTCATGTTATTTGGGTCATTTAGGGTAAAGGCCCCATCTTTATAGGAATCAATAACCATATAGTGACCGCCATCTGTAAAATATCCTGGTCCCACCCTTACAACTATAGGGTTATCCTTTAGGGCTTGGACAAAGGCGTCTTTTTGAACTGGAATGTCATAGGATTTTAGGCCATAGGCCTCAACACCTTCTATAAAATACTGCCAGTCAGTCCCATCCCACGATGAGTAGTCACGGGCAACTGCCATGGTGTTTGTCGGATAGATATCATTGGTATTTAGCTTCCTGTTTAGGACCATGGCCATGGTTGTTGGTCCGCATCCAAGATTTGACATATTTGATGAAGCGAAGGCCCTTGATGCCCAACGCCTATCGTGTTGGCTAAAATATGGGGTTTTTCTCATAAGGTTTTGAGAAAATCCTGGTCTAAAGGCTCCACCTGTCCCCCTACTAAGGTAGGCATGGGCGACATCGTATTGGTAGATTGCCTCTCCCCTTGCATTTATCCAATACATCTTGTGGTCAAAAACCTTGTTTATATTTCTAAGTAGTCTCAAAGATCTTTCGTGAAAGGCATATTTTTTGCCATTAATATTGGCTAGTCCCTCTGCAGGCTTGCCGTCTTTATAATAATACCTATCGCCGACCCAGCCTCTATTGTAAGAACCATTTGTCTTTTCCGCTTCTCCGTAATTATTAAAATAATAATTTTGTCCATTAATAACTCTGTTTTGCTTCCTAAAAATAGACCCACTATCATCAAAACCATAGGTAATATTTCCTATTGTCTTTAGCCCCTTGGCATATCCTGTTTTGGGATCATAGTATCCTAGCTTGCCCTTATAATAATCCCAACCAATATAGTGAGCTTCGCCCTTATCGTCTGCATGTATATTTTCATTTTTAATAATCTTGCTTTTGACTAATTTACCAGTTTTTTTATCAAAATACTTGCGAACTTTCCCAGTGTCTGTAAGTCCCTTGGCAAGGCTTCCGTCTTTATTATGGTAGTAGAGGTCTTCTTTTACAGGTTCATCTTCTTTTTTAAGCTCATTTTCTTTTGTAGGCTCATTTTCTTTTTTAGGCTCATTTTCTTTTGTAGGTTCATCTTCTTTTTTTGTTTGACCTTTATTTTCTTTTTCCTTTTCATTTACAAGGTCTTTGGGTTTATAATTCTCCCAATCAAAATTAGGATAATTTTCAACTACAGCATCTAGGTCATAATCTTGATAGTAAACTATATCTTCAGCTGCAAGAGCATTATTTACACTAAATACCGCAGTAAAAATCACGCCTGCTAGTATGATTTTATTTTTCATTTTATTTCCCTCGGCTTTTCTTTTAATTATATCAGAGATTTGCTATTTTAGGCAAAAGAAAATCCCGACTCAGTCGGGATAAACAGAAAATTTTATAGGGGAATATATTTTTTATTTATTTGAAGCCTCTTTGGCCATTTCAATATTTGCCTTTAGCTTAGAAATTTGGTCTTCGCTTGTGATCGCTCCTACCACATCTTCGCCTACGATATTACCGTTTTTGTCAACTACGATTGTTGTTGGATAGGCAAATACATGGTCTAGGTATTTCTTAATTTCGCCTTCCTGTTTGATACCGAGAGCTTGGTAGGTTGGTTTGTTTTCTCCAACTATTCTCTTAAAGGCATCCATGGTTGATTGATCATACTCCGCATCTGTGCAAAGGGTAAGGAAATTTACCTTTTCATCTTTTTTAAGGTCATCTGCCACCTTATTTAATTCAGGCATCTCTTCTATACAAGCAGAACATCCTGTAAACCATAGATTGATGACTGTGGCATCGTAGTTTTTGAAATCTTCATTTGTAAATTTCTTGCCATCTTGGTCTTTTGCCTCAAACTTACCCAAAGTATTTGGTTTTTCGCCTTCTACATCAGGTGCTTCTATTGGAGTTTCTGTATCATTTGTAATTTTAGCTCCTGATGGGAGGTCTTCTTTGCTGATAGCTTCTTGTTTTACTTCTTCTGGTTTTTCTTCCTTTTTTTGTCCGCATGCTACAAGACTTCCTGCTAGCATTAGAACTAGTATCATTTTGCTTTTAATTTTCATTTTCTTCTCCTTTTTTTCTTATAAATTCACTTATTATAGCCTTAGTTGGGCAGGCCTTTACACAATCTCCACACCTGATACATTCAAGATGGGCACAATTTTTTCTAATATCAACATCCATCTTACATACCCTTGCACACTTGCCACAATTTATACACTTATCTTCGCTAACGCTAAGTTGATAGAGGGAATACTTATTAAAAAGCGAATAAAATGCTCCCAGCGGGCAAATCCACTTGCAAAACGGCCTATAAAATCCAATGGATAGGATAATTGTAATAACTAAAATTACAAACTTGAACCTAAAGAGAGGTCCAAGAGCCGCTCTCAAAGAAAGATTTCTCGCCGCAAGGGGGAGGGCCGCTTCCATTATGCCCTGAGGACAAATGTACTTGCAAAAGTATGGTGGCACAACCTCAAATTTACCTTTTAAGGCAAAACCAATCCCAACAATAATTGCACTTAAAATTATATATTTTACAATCCTTAGGCTCTTTAATTTCTTTGTCGAAAACTTCTTAGTTGGAATTTTATGAAGTAAGTCTTGAAAAAAACCAAAGGGACAAAAAAGTCCACAAATGAGTCTTCCAAAAACCACTCCAAAAAACATCATAATACCTACTACATAATAGGAAAACTTGTATTTTTTAGATCCTATTACCGCTTGAAGGCTTCCTATGGGACAAGACCCTGCCGCCCCTGGACAAGAATAACAATTTAAACCAGGTAAACAAGCTTTTTTGCCGACTCCTTGGTAGATTTTTCCCTTAAAGAAATTACTCAAATGGAAGTTATGGGCTAGGGTTGATAGGATCTGGATGATTATTTTTTTATGATTTCTTAACTTATCCAATACCAATACACTCCAAACAAAGATTAACAGCCTTCATAAAAACTGTATCCACTTCTTTTCTGTAGACCCCAAATCCAATTAAGCCAAGACTTAGGGTAAGAAGTGCCAATGTGATTTTTCTATTTTTCATCTTAACCATCCTTTCCATTTCCTATATTCTATCAAAGCCTATGTTAAATTCTCATAAAGACTTAGGAATGTTTATGGTGAAAATCGAACCTTGAGGTTTATTATCTGAAATTTCAATCTTTGCCCCAAGCATATCTGCGATTGTTTTTGAAAGTGATAGGCCAATTCCAAAACCTTCCTGACCTCTTGAAGAATCAATCTGATAAAAAAGTTCAAAAATCCTTTCCTTATCAGCTTCTGGAATCCCAAGGCCTGTATCTGCAATCTTAATACTTACAAAATCAGAATCTTCTTTTGCAGAAATTTCCACTCTGCCACCTAATTTGTTGTATTTAATCGCATTATCAACTATGTTAAAAACCAATCTCTGAAGAAGACTATCATCTGTTACTAGGTTGATATTTGTATCCCTAGTTATTAGTTCAACCTCTTTATCCTCCGCCTTATCCTCCAAATCTAGGATTATCTCATCTACCAATATATCTAAGTTTACTTCATCTAGTTTTAAATCTGATTTTTTTCTTAGTGATAAAATCGCATCAACAAGTCCACCTAGCTTATTTACATTGCTATCAAGAACCCTAAGCAGTTTTCTAGCATCAGCGTCATTCGTTTTTTGCCTAAAAACGTCTAGCTGACTTTTCATAACAGCTATAGGCGTCCTCAATTCATGAGCTACATTTGAAGAAAAATCCTTTTGCCTCTTATAATCTGCATATATTTTTTTTAGCATCTTATCAAAGGCTTCTGAAAGCTCAACAATTTCACTAGAAGTATTATCCAAAACAACTAAGTTTTCAAAACTTTCCGGCTTATCTATATCAACATGAGTGAGTTTTTTCTGGAGCTTCTTGAGGGGAGCGAGGATTTTCTTTATGATAAAGGCAAAGGAAATAGATCCCAGGATAAGAACAGTCGACATTACAAAAATTAGATAAAGAGTAAAGTCGCTATTGGATTGAACCTTAGTTGTGTCTACAAAAAGGACCATGGACCTATCCATAGAGCCCATATTTTCGTTTATATCTTCGATTACAGTATCAATTACCATAGCCTGCTTGCGGTTGATTAGGTACATACTGACAAGGAGCATGACTATAAAAATTACCACAACAGCAGAAATAAGTTTAAAAACTACAGAATCATAAATTTTCTGTTTCATGAATCCTATATCCCTTGCCAATTACATTTTCTATAAAATTTTTGCCGCAAACCGACCTAAGCTTTTTCCTAAGAGAAGACATATGAACCCTCACTGTATTTGAAAATCCATCCGCATTAGAATCCCAAACGTGTTCAATAAGTTCTTCTGCTGGTATAAAACGTTCTGAATTTAAAAATAAATATTCTAATATACCTGTTTCCTTCACTGTTAGAGAAATTGGTTTGCCATTAAAAGAAGCCTCTCTTTTTATAGTATCAAAAGAAAGTCCTGAGATATCCATAACTGTGGCCTGATGGATTTTCTTGCCTCTCAAATGAGAACGCATCCTAGCGTCTAGTTCTCTAAGAGCAAAAGGCTTAACCATGTAATCACTAGCCCCTAGGTCTAAACCCTTGACCCTGTCTTCTATATCGCTCCTTGCTGTTAACATAATGATTGCCACTTCCTTATTAAAATCTCTAATTGATTTTAAAACTTCAAACCCATCTTTACCCGGCAGATTCACATCTAAAATTATTAGGTCATAAGATTCAACAAAGGCCATATCAATGGCATCATCTCCATTAGATGCCTTATCTGTCACATAGCCTAAAAGGGTAAGCCCCTCAGCTATAGAATCTAGTAAGTCCAATTCATCTTCTACTATTAATACCTTCATATCCTTACCTTTCCTTGTAAGCACTTTATTTCACTTTGATTATATCACAAAGTCATTAAATTATTGTTAAGTTTTCTTGCTTCGTGTTAAAGTTACGAATCTTAAAATTTTTGTAAGGAATCTTGAATATTTTTAATTTCAAGTATAATTTTAGTAAGTATAGATATAAATTATATAAAAAGAGAGAGAATTTTATATTCGAAGAAGAAAAATTTACATGGAGGTAAATTCATGAAAAACAAAAAAATAATCTTACTACTAGCTACAGCATTAATTTTGGGAGCTTGTGGAAAAGAAGCGGCAAAACCTGCCGAAAAAACAAAACAAAAAGAAATTCAAGTAGACGAAACAAAGACTGGTGTAAAAGAAGTAAAAAATGATGACAAAAAGCCAAATGAAGAAGAAAAAGAAAAAGTGCCAGAATTTGCAACTAATATCGATGAAGCCTTAAAAATCTTCCACAAACACAATTTTGGCGACGGATCTTTTGATGCTATAAATATCGATAAATTGAAGGTAAAAATCTTAGATAAGGATATAATCTATAGCATTGAAGGCTTTAAAGACGGCAAAGAATACAAGCTCAAAATAAATAACAAAGGTGAAATCCTAGAAGAAGAAGTCGAAGAAGATGACGATAACAAAAAAATTGCCATAGATTTTACTAAAATAATTTCTGGAGTAGATGCCATGAATAAGGCCATAGAAGGTCAAGACGAAAAAGCTTGGGTTAAAGGATACGAAATCGAAATTGAAGATGGTAAGGTAGTCTACGACCTTGACGTTGAAAACGGTCAGGATGTAAAAATCGACGCTACAAGCGGCCAAATAATCGAAAGAGACTAAATTAATAATCAATAGGCCCTTATGGGTCTATTTCTTTGCCATTTTAGTGCTTTGTTGGTTGCAAGTTCCCTTCCCGACTTAAATTGTAAAGAAAGTCCATTTTGGTATAATTTATAAAAAGTAGATTGCAAACGGAGAGTATTATGATCAAAAAATTATTGGCTACTGTCTTGGCCCTAGCCTTTATATTTGCAGGATGTAATAATAAAGAAAATCTTACAAAAAATGAAAATGGCATAAAAAAAGCCCAAAATTATGATAAAGAAAACAGCCAAGATAAAAAAGAAAATTTACCAAAAATTGCCAGGAGCCTAGATGAAGCTGTTCAAATATTTCATAATCACAACTTCGGTGATGGGAGAATTGATTCTATAAATATAGATAAACTTAAAGTAGAATTTACCAAGGACATTTTCACCCTAAAGATAGAAGGTTTTAAAAACGGAAAAATATACATGCTTACAATCGATGATAATGCCCAAATAACCGACGAAAAAATTGAAGACGATAAGGACAATAAGACACTCGCTCTAGACTTTAAAAATATTATTCCAGGCACATTAGCCATGGAAAAATCTCTGAAAGGACAAGCTAAAGGAGCTTGGGTCAAAGGCTATGAGCTAAAAATCGAAGACGGCAAGGCAATATACGATATAGACGTAGCTGAAGGCGAAGATGTTATAATAAATGCAACAAATGGTAAAGTAATCAAAAAAACTAAAAGTTTCAGTTAATAGACTACGTAGAGTCTTTTTTCTTTATTTGCCAAAAATATAATTTTATTGATATATTTTTGTCATTAAACTCTAGAATTTGTAAATTTTATCCATCTTGGTATAGTCTTAATGATAAATAGTTTTTAAAAAAGGGAGTATATAGATGAACAAAAAATTATTAGCCTTGCTACTAGCAGGAACCTTTGTATTGGCTGGATGCGGCAAGGATAAAGCTGATCAAAAAGAAGAAACAAAGCAAGAAGAACAAGCAGAAAAACCTGCTGAAGAAAGCAAAAATAAAAATAAGGAAGAAACAAAAGAAGAAAAAGCTGATAAAAAAACAGCCGACATCGTTCTTCCAGACAACAAGGTAACCCTCAAAGCAGCAAGCTACAAATTTGAAAGCCAAGTAGGTGGCATGCCTTATGAGCTAACAAAAGTAAGCTACGAAGAAGAAAATGGTGAGGCTTACTACACCTTTGAAGGCAAAAAAAACGGCGATGAATACAAACTAAAAGTAAATGCCAACACAGCAGAAGCTACAGAAGCCGAAAAAGAAAAAGAAGACGACAAAGAAAACCCAATAGACCTCGGCAAAGCTATCCCCCCAGAAGAAGCCATGCACATAGCCCTAGAATCAAACGGAGGCGGCACCGTAAAAGAATGGAAACTATATAACGACGGCGAAGGCGAAAAATACGAAATCAAACTAGAAGACGGCAAAGAAATTGTTGTTAATGCTATAAATAAAAAGGTAATGTAAGAAAAACAGGCCATAGGATCAATCTAATCCTTGGCCTGATTTTTTATTTCATCTTATAAATATTTGCAAATCTTTTCTATTATTTATTTGTCTTTTTTACAAAAGCATCCCAGTCTTTTTTGAAACTTTCTATACCTTGAGCGGTAAGTGGATGGGCCCAGAGTTTTTCAAAAAGAGTTCCAGGAATAGTTGCTATATGAGCTCCAGCTATAGCTGCTTCTTCTAGGTGCTTATTGGTCCTTATTGAAGCGGCTATAATTTCACTTTCTAGGCAGTAATTATCTAAAACAGTCTTAAGATCATAAATTAACCTGATTCCATCTTCACCCATATCGTCAATTCTGCCGATAAATGGCGAAATATAAGTAGCACCAGCCTTAGCTGCCATTAGTCCTTGGCTTACAGAAAATATTAGGGTGCAATTAGTCTTTATGCCTTCTTTAGAAAGAGTATTAATGGCCTTCAATCCATCTTCTATCATAGGGATTTTGACAACTATATTGTCTGCCCACTTAGCTATTTCACGGGCTTCCTTAACCATACTCTCATAGTCATAGGTTGTTACTTCAGCTGAGATTGGTCCATCTATAAAAGAAGCTATCTCTGTCACAACTTCTTTAAAATCCCTGCCTTCTTTATTGATAAGTGAAGGATTTGTAGTAACCCCATCACAAAGTCCAAGGTCATTTATCCTTTTTATTTGGTCCACATTTGCTGTATCTAAGAAAAATTTCATACTTCCTCCTTATAGAAGAAAATTAGGGCGATTTAATAATTTCGCCCTAATTTTTATTATTGAAGTCTGTTAAGACAAAATCTCTGTTATTCTAGCTACAATATCTTTTACATTAAATCCTCTAGCCTCGTAAAGGTCCTGTCCATTACCTGATTCACCAAAGTCATTAACGCAAATTACATTCTCTGTCTTTCCTGTATATCTTTCCCAGCCAAAACCAGATGATGCCTCTATTGATATAACCGGCTTTTTCCTATCTATAACAGAATCTTGATAGGTCCTATCTTCTCTTTCAAATAATTCCCAAGATGGCATATTCACTATTCTTAGCCTAATTCCTTTTTCCTCAAGGACTTCTTTTGCCTTTAAAGCAAGTGAAACCTCTGAGCCAGTTGCAATAATGGTTGCGTGATAGTCATCAGAATCATCGATTACGTATGCTCCTTTTACAAATTTTTCATAATTAGTTTCATTTAAAACAGGTAATTCTTGTCTGGCATTTATTAATATAGTTGGTTTATTGTTGCTTAATGCATATTTCCACGAATATATCACTTCATTTGGATCTGCAGGTCTTATTACATCTACATTTGGAACAGATCTAAACTCAGCAAGTTGTTCAATTGGTTGATGTGTAGGGCCATCTGGTCCAATAGATAAGGTATCATGTGTGAATATATAAATAGGGTTTATTTTCTGTAAGGCAGCGTGTCTTATAGCTGACTTCATATATTCTGAAAACACTAAGAAAGTAGCTGCAAAAGGAATTAGACCGCCATGTAAGCTTATTCCATTCGTAATCGCAGCCATACCAAACTCTCGAACTCCAAAGGCTATATTTGAATTCGCTTGGTTTTCCTTGCTTAGATAACCACATTTTCTTATATTTACTTTGTTTGATTTGGACAAGTCTGCAGATCCTCCAATTAAGCATCCCAACTCGTCATAAACGTAATTCAAAACATCTTCACTAGCTACTCTTATTGGCTTTGGTTCTGTATATTTAATAAAACCACTAAAGTCTAGTTTCTTTATTGCTTCCTTATAATTAAATAGCTTTTCATAATCTTCTGGATATTTTTCCTTAAATTGAATTTTCTTATCTAGCCATGCTTCGTACTTATTACTAGCTTCTTTTAAATATTCTTCTTTAAAAGCTTCAATTTCTTCAGGAACATAGAAATCTCCCTCATATTCCCAACCAACTTGTTTTTTAAGATAAGCTATCCCATCGTTACCAAGCGGGTCTGAATGGGCATTATTGGTCCCTGCATCAATTGTACCAAATCCTATTATATTTTTAACTTCAATTATGCTTGGCTTGTCGGATTTTTTCGCTTCTTCTATGGCTTTACCAACGTCTACTATGTTTTCACCATCTTTCACAAAAATATGATTCCAATTCATAGCTTCAAATTTTTTCTTAATATTATCGCTTGTAGAATTAATAACATTTCCATCAAGGCAAACATCATTTGAATCATATAATACTATTAACTTATTTAGACCTATTCTTCCGGCTATAGAAGCTGTCTCAAGAGCAACTCCCTCCATTAAATCCCCATCACCACAAACTACATAGGTATAATGATCAATTATTTTCAAGTCATCTTTGTTATATTTAGCTCCTAGATGCGTCTCAGCTATAGCAAATCCTACTGCCATTGCAAATCCCTGACCTAATGGCCCCGTTGTAGCATCAACACCCTTTGTCAGATAGTTTTCTGGATGGCCTGGGGTTATGGAGCCTAGTTGCCTATAATTCTTCAAATCTTCCATGCTTATATCATATCCAAAAAGATGATATAAGGAATATAGCAATGGTGTTCCATGTCCTGACGAATAAATAAATCTATCCCTATCAAACCATTCTGTATTCTGTGGATCTAACTTTATATGATTTTTAAAAAGTTCGTAGACCATAGGAGACGCCCCCAAAGGCATCCCCAAATGACCACTTCCAGCCCTTTCTACCATATCGGCAGATAGTGTTCTCAATGTATTAATGAATATTTGATCAAAACTCACTTAATTCTCCTCTACTCAATGCTCTAATAATTAATTAATAGCTTTTTCTTTCTTCATAGCACTATAGATAAATATGCCTAAATATACAGCAGCAAGTCCAACTATAACACCAATTCTACCAAGGTTGCTGCCTAAAATTCCAAAGAATATTCCTGCTATTGTAAAGTCAGCATCTGAGAATGTTGAATTAGCAAATCCTAATTCACCAAGAACTGGCATTAAGAATAATGGCAAGAAAGATATAAGGATACCGTGAATAAATGCTCCAATTATAGCTCCTTTTCTTCCGCCTTTTGCGTTGCCAAATACACCTGCTGTTGCACCGCAGAAGAAATGAGGTACTACGCCTGGTAATATCATTGTTGTACCCATTAATCCCATTATTATTAACGATAGTATTCCTCCAACAAAACTTGAAAAGAATCCTATTAATACAGCATTTGGTGCCATAGTAAATACTATTGGACAATCAAGTGCAGGTATTGAGTTTGGAACTAATTTTTCTGATATTCCCTTAAAAGCTGGTAGGATTTCATTAAGAATTAGCCTAACACCAGATAGAATTACATAAACACCTGCTGCAAATTGTGCGCCTTTCATAAGGGCAAATAATATATGATTTCCTGCATCCGGATATTCACTTGCAACATATTCCCCACCAGCAACTATTGCTACTATTAGATAAATAACCATCATAGTTAAACCGATTGCTACTGTAGAATCCCTTAAAAAAGACAATCCTTTAGGAAAATCAGTATCCTCTGTACTTATTATTTCCTTGCTATTTTTCCCAATTATTTCGCCTATTTTTCCTGATAAGAAATACCCAAAACCACCAAAGTGACCAAGTCCTATGCTGTCGCTACCTGTCATATGTCTCATAAAACCTTGAAGCATAAATGGGGATAAACTCATTATTGCTCCTAAGGTTAGAGAACCAACAATAATTAAGCCTGTACCTGTAAATCCTGATACAGAAAATATTACTGCAAGCATACATGCCATATATAACGTATGATGTCCTGTTAGAAATATATGTTTTAGTTTAGTAAATCTTGCAATTAAAATATTTACAAGCATGCCAAAAAACATTATTAAGGCTGTTGATGTTCCAAATTGAACTAAAGCCATAGAAACTATAGCCTCGTTATTTGGTACAACTCCTTGAACATTAAATGCGTGTTGGAACATCTTTCCAAATGGCTCTAGAGATCCAACTACCACATTTGCACCTTGCGATAAAACCACAAAACTGACCTGAACCCGTAAACACGGAATAATTTAATAATATTTTAAGCGGAATGTAAT
>NZ_CAUPHG010000041.1:0-14082 GCF_963510915.1 uncultured Anaerococcus sp.
TCAAACAATCAGTTTTCTTAACGCAACCCTAGATTAAAAATCATTCCCGATAAAGGAGAAATTTGGTCTCTGGGTTTTAGATTTGCTAGGCTCGTTTGACTTCGTCAAACATTGTGAATGGGTGTTAGTACTTTTGTTTGATTTGTTTATAGACTCCTAGACCATATTAATTATATAAAGGTGGCAAGAGACTTCTCGACTACGCTCGAAGCGAGGGATTGTGGTTCTTGCTATTTCTCGAGCTTTTAGATTTGCTTGGCTTTGCCAAACATTGCTGGATGGGGTTATTCTTGAACGAAGAAGAAAAAAACTCATTATCTAGTATTTTTGTAAATGAGGGAGGCGTTAAGAAAATCTCACTGACAGCCATCTATAATACAAGTTACTGTAGCTACTGTGAACCAAGATTAAAATAAAAAGTAAAAGTCAGACGAGATTGAGATTTTTAGCCGACTGAATGTCAAAAAAGTTTGAAGATAGTAAAACTTAAACAGCGGCTCCGCTATACCAACACGTTTGCCGTAGGCAAACTCATTGTCCCCCGAGAGGGGTCGCCCGGAGGGTGTAACGGAAGGGGTTTAAGGGGAGCCGATGAGGGAACGTGCGAAACGTTCCCTAGGGCTCCCCTTTTAACGGAGCAGCCACGTAACTGGCTGAGATTATTTATAAGATAAAAATAAATTTAAAATAAAAAATATAATAAGGATAATTTATCTCGGATAAAGAAGAAAAAAAGATTATTTCGTCTCGGACGAAAGAACTACCTAAGGTATCCCACCATGTATCTCACGCTTTTTTCTCTTTCTAGGGTTTTGTCTATGATTTCTTCCATTAGTAGGGCTTGGGCTACTATTTTGTTTTGGATGAGGGTTTTGCTGGCGGTTTCGGTTTGTATTTCTTCTCCTGAGTCTAGGATGAGGTTGTTGTTTTTGATTTCCTTTATAAATTTGACATTGACGAAGGCTCGGTTGTTGTCTTTGATGTTTGTTGACCTTAGTTTGAAGCCAAAAAAGACGTGGTTGGAGTCTATGGCGTATGGGATGTTTCTATAGATTTGGTAGGTCTGTCTGATTCTCTTATCCATCTGCCTTTTGTTTTTGCCTCTAGATTCGTAGAGGTTTTTGAGGTAGAGGGATGGGGTTCTAGGATCTAGGATTGATTTGTCTTCTGTGTATATTCGGGAATATATTCCCTTTCCTTTTACTTGCTCTGGTAAAATTGCTATTATTTCTTTATACATAATTTTCTCCTTTCAGTCTATGTTAGACTTTTAATGTACTTTTATTGTACAGTAGATTTTTATTTTTGGCAAGGGGTTTTGGGGTTTTTTGCTAAAATGAATTAAGCAATTTTACTTGCGGTTGGTGGCGAGTGGGTATCCTTGGGTGGCGGCTCTTAGGTGGCGGTTAGGTGTATCTTTGTGCGCCGTCCCGAGCGAGAAACCATAGGTTTCGACGAGGGATCTTATAGCTTAGGGATATGGATGTAGGAAGTGATGAAGGATAGATATAATGTACTAGGTCTCTTTGGTTAGGGTGGTCTTTCATTCATAAGGTACCTCGTCAGTCCTCTCTACGTGCCGAGGGGCATGCTCGCTCCTTCTGTCGGGACGGCGCTGGGGTGGGGTGGCGACTGGGGGTGGGTCGCTTGGTTTTGGCGATTAAAAAAAGACGGTTGTGTGTACCGTCTTTCTTGTTTTTTCTCTTGTTTTTTAGATTTCTAATTCTTTGTATGGGTGATTGGTGTCTTTGGCTACTGATTGGATGGTGACTTCGCCTTGGTAGGTGTTGACTCCTGTGGCGAGTTCTGGGTATTTTGCTAGGGCTTCTTTGAAGCCGCCTTTGCCGAGGGCTTTGGCGTAGATGGTGGTGGCATTTGAGAGGGCATAGGTTGATGTCTTGGCGACTGCTCCTGGTATGTTGCCTACTGCGTAGAATGTGACTCCGTATTCTTTGAAGACTGGGTGGGAGTGGCTGGTGGCGTGGTCTTTGGTGATGTCGGTTGATCCGCCTTGGTCGATGGCTACGTCGACTACAACTGAGCCTTCGGTCATTTTCTTGACTGTGTCTACTTTTATTAGTTGTGGGGCACGTCTGCCTGGTATTAGGACTGTGGAGATGACTAGGTCTGCCCCGCTGACTGCTTCGTCAATGTTGAGTGGGTTTGAGTAAAGGGTTTCGATTTTGTCTGGGAAGATGTTGTGGAGTTTTGTTAGTGAGTCGATGTTGACATCTAGGACTGTAACTCTTGCTCCCATGCCGACTGCTATACGGGTGGCGGCTGTGCCTACTGTGCCTGCGCCGACTATGACCACGTTGGCTGGTCTTACTCCTGGCACGCCTTGAAGTAGGATACCCTTGCCGCCTTCTGGTATGGTTAAATATCTTGCGCCTTCTTGAACTGCCATCCTGCCTGCGATTTCTGACATTGGGCGGAGGAGTGGGAGTTTGCCGTCTTTGAGGACTGTCTCAAAGCCTATGGCGGTGACTTTTTTGGCTAATAATTGGTCTAAGAGTTCTTCATTGCCAGCTAGGTGGAGATAGCAATAGACTATGAGGCCTTCTCTGAGGTATTGGTACTCTTCCTTGAGTGGTTCTTTGACCTTGTAGATGATGTCAGATTTTTCCCAAATATCTGCGGCTGAGTCAAGGATTTTTGCCCCTGCTTCGGCATAGTCGCTATCTGTTATGCCAGAGCCAAGCCCTGCCCCAGATTCAACAAGGATTTCTATTCCATTTTTGACAAGATCAGCCACAGCCCCAGGGACAGCAGCCACTCTTGATTCTTGGTCTTTTAATTCTTTAGGTATTCCAATAATCATTTTTTCTCCTCCTATATTATATAGAACTTAATTTTTCACTTATCTTTAGTATTATACCAACAATTTTTCCTTTTGTTATCCGTGATAACTTAACTTTCGTCCGAGACGAAACAATCTTTTTTTCACTAGGTGAGTCTATTAATCCGGTATTAACACCTTATAATTTGGTTTTAATATTTCTTTATTATTATAAATTATCATTCTACTTACAGTTGAATCTTCGTAATTTTATAAATTAGATTATCTTTCTATTTACTATTGAATCTTCGTTCTAAGGGGGAGGCCCAAGGACCCTTCCGCATGGGTCCTCATCGCCCTCCCCCTTACACCCCCACTCCGTTACACCCCACAAGCGGCTCCTTGGCGGAGTGCGGATAAGGTAGCTTGCTTTCGCAAGCTTTTTTGTGTAGAGAAAATTACCTTGTTTAAGAAAACTGTTCTCCCCAGAGATTTCTAATATTCAAGCCCCTAAAAACTGATAACTCGCTCCGCTCAAACAATCAGTTTTTTTAACGGGGCTTTCTATTAGAAATCTTAGCTCGATAAAAGGGAAAAATGGTCTCGAGCTTTTAGATTTGCTAGGCTCGTTTGACTTCGTCAAACATTGCTAGATGGGTTTTGCTTTTTTAGTTTTATTTGTTCTTGATTCCTATGCCATATTGATTATATAAGAACAGCGAGAGACTTCTCGACTTCGCTCGAAGCGAGGGATTGTGGGTCTTACTATTTTTCGAGGTTTTAGATTTGCTTGGCTCGTTTGGCTTTGCCAAACATTGCCGGATGAGGGTTATTCTTGAACGAAGAAGATAAAAAACTAAAGACCAAGTATTTTAAAATCCCAAGACTCCGTAAAGAAAATTGCACTGACAGTCACTTGTGAATAAAGACTATGTAACTACTGTGAACGAATTTCAAAAGTCAGACACAAGTTAGACGAGATTGCAATTTTTAGGAGGCTTGGGATTTTAAAAATTTAAGATAATATTATTCCTAAACAACGGCTCCACTATACCAACACGTTTGCCGTAGGCAAACACATTGTCCCCCGAGAGGGGTCGCCCGGAGGGTGTAACGGAAGGGGTTTAAGGGGAGCCGATGAGGGAACGTGCGAAACGTTCCCTAGGGCTCCCCTTTTAACGGAGCAGCCACGTAACTGGCTGAGAAATTATAAGTTATAAAAATAAATTTAAAATAAAAAATATAATATAGATTGTTTCGTCTCGGACGAAAAAAATAGTATAGTATCCCTATGATTAAATTAATTACCATTGATGTGGATGGGACTTTGGTTACTCCACTTAAAAGATTAACTAAGAAAAATATCATAGAGATTGATAGGGCTAGGGATCTTGGTGTCCATATTGCTTTGGCTTCTGGTAGGCCTTTTCATTCTATGGAGAAGTACCTAAGAAGGCTCGGTCTTATGAAAGAGGGGCATTTTACTGTTTGCCAAAATGGGTCTTATATTGTGGATAATGCTAGCAAAAAGGCTATAGCTGGGTCTTATCAGACTGTGGATGATTTGGCTAGGCTTGATGATTTGATGGCTGGTTTTGATGTGGAGGTGTCTGCTATGGATGATGTTGGCTTTTATTCTAGGCACAAAAATCCAAGTTTCTATACTCAGATGGATGCCGTTATTAATAACCTCACTATTACTCCTGTTAATTATGAAGATTTCCCAGAGAATATGCGTTTTGGCAGATTTTTGATTCTTGGTTCTGCGGCTAGTATTAAGGATGTTCTTGCCCATATGCCTGAGGAAGTGACAGAAAATTACTATGCTGTGCAGACTGCCCCATTTTTGATTGAGGTTATGAATAAGACTGCCAATAAGGGCCATGCTGTGAGGCAAATGGCTACTAGGCTTGGGATTAGTGCTGATGAGATTATGTCTATTGGCAACGAGAAAAACGACATTCCTATGCTTGAGCAGACTGGTTTTCCTGTGGCTATGGCTAATGCGGTGCCAGAGCTTAAAGCCCATGCCAAGTTTATTACCAAGTCCAACCTAAAATCGGGTGTGGGTTATGCTATTGAAAAGCTGATTGATAACGGTCTAAAAAGATTTGAATAATTTTTACTAACGACTCTTTGGGGTCGTTTTTTTTACAAAAAAATTTTCTCTCCCTGTTGTAATTGATAATTATTAGAATAAAATAATAAAATAATATTTTTAAGGATGAAATTATGAGAGAGATTATTGAGAGTTTTAACGACTTTTTGTGGGGTTTGCCCCTTATTTTAGGTATCATGGGTACCGGTATATATATTAGTTTTAGGCTAAAGGGTGTCCAATTTAGGAAGTTGGGTTTTGCCTTGAAGCATACCTTGGGTAGGATTTTTGAGGCGGATGATGAGGCGGATGGTGATATTTCACCTTTTTCTGCCCTTGCTACTGCTCTTGCTGCCACAGTTGGTACTGGTAATATCGTAGGCGTGTCCCTTGCCATTATCATGGGCGGACCGGGTGCGATTTTCTGGATGTGGGTGGCTGCTATTTTTGGTATGGCTACTAAGTTTGCAGAAGTTACTCTCGCCCTTGCCTATAGGGAGAAAAGGGCTGGCGCTTTTGTTGGCGGACCTATGTATTATATAGAAAAGGGTCTTAAAAATAAGGGTCTTGCTAAGACTTTTGCTCTTTTTGCATCAATCGCTGTGTTTGGTATAGGTAATTCTACCCAATCAAATGCTATAGCTGGTGTTTTGAGGGATAATTTTGGGATTAGCACCCTTACTACCGGCATTTTCTTGAGTATTTTTGCTGGCATTGTCATTGTTGGTGGTCTTGCTAGCATTTCTAAGGTTACAGAAAAGCTTGTGCCTTTTATGTCCGTTTTTTATATTTTAGGATCGGTTTGGATAATATTTCTCAACCGTGCCAACCTCTTACCTGCTATCGAGTCTATTTTTGTAGGTGCTTTTGCACCTATGAGTGTGGCTGGTGGTGTGGCAGGGCTTTCTATAAAGCAAGTCATGTCCGCAGGTGTGGCAAGGGGTGTTTTTACAAACGAAGCTGGTCTTGGTTCATCACCTATGGCTCACGCCTCAGCATCGACTGACCACCCTGTTCGCCAAGGTCTATGGGGAATGACCGAAGTCTTTGTTGATACTATGATTATCTGTAGTTTGACAGCTCTTGTTATCTTGACTACAGGTGTGGATAGGTCTGTGGGAGTTGATGCAAGGACTCTTGTTGCGAGCGCTTTTGCTTCCACATCTTCTATCGGCGGTTTAATCTTGTCGCTTGGTATTAGCCTATTTGCCTTTTCAACTATTCTCGGTTGGGCATATTATGGAGAGCTTGCTAGTTCATATATTTTAGGAGATGGGATTAAGAAATATTACAGGATTGTTTATGTAATCTTTGTCTTTATAGGGGCGAATATGGATTTGGGGCTTGCTTGGACAGTGTCAAATATCCTAAACGGCCTTATGGCTCTTCCAAACCTCTACGCCTTGTGGAGATTAGCTCCTGTCCTTGTTAAGCTTGAAAAAGACTTTTTCAAAGACCCATTGAGGATAAGGAAGGGTGTCGAAGAGTACAAAAACCTAATAGATTAGATTTAAAAAAGAGCATTTCCTCTAGGGGAATCGCTCTTTTTTGCTTGATAATTATTGGTTTTCTTTCTCGACTCTCAAATTTTCGTCCATGAGTTTCAAATAGTAATCTTTGGTCTTATCGAGAGAGAATATTGAGGAGTCTTGGAAAAAGCCTTGGATTTCTGTTATTAAATCCTTGGTGCGGGAGTCTTCCCCGTATTTTTCCTTTAGGTCTCCAGCTTTTTCTAGTTGGCCATTAATCTTATGGATAAGACCCATGGTTCTCGCTTCTTTGTCATTTTCGATAAGCAGTTCCCTCAAAGACCAGCCGATATTATTTTGGGTGGTGCCTGCTTTGTGTTGGACATTTGCCCCACTATCCCTAAGCTCGTCCATGACCTTGAACATTTTGTGGTTATCGAAATTAGAAAACAATATGAAATCAAAGTCTATATTAGCATTTTCGTCACTGGCTTTTTTCTTCTCATCAGAAAATCCTTCTAGTCCAAGCAAGTATCCCACATAATGGTCTACCTCCTCAGGTCTTACTTCGATTATATTAACTTCATTAGAATCGCAAATTTCCTTGAATTTATCAAAATCTTTTGCAAGGTGGGTATTATAAAATAGTATTTCTGCCATGTAATCCTCATTTCTATATTTATATATAAATTATACTAATCATAAAATTAAGGTCAATTTTGAAAAATGGGTATATTATATAAAAGAGAATCTTGAAAGGGAAAGAAAAACATGGATATAGATTTAAAAATTGTAAAGACTAACAAAATGATTAGAAAGGTCAGACAAGTAAGGGCAATGGTGAAGCTAACAATGAAGGAAATGGGCAACCAATATGCCTACACCACATCATCTTGTCTGAGAGGAAATATCTTGGGGGACTTTATCAGAAAAAAAAGAACTGACAAGCTAAATTCAAAAATCAACAAAGTCCAACAAGCCATCCTAGATCTCGAAGCAGATCTCTTGTTATATGACCAAGACCTAGCCAGAGGCCTAAGACTCCCATCAAAAATGGCAGAAGCCGGCAAGGTAAGAGGCATCCTAGATGATATAAGTTTAAGATCAAGGATGAGATATAGGGAATTTGACGTAGCCAAAAGCCTAAGAAACCTAGAAAAAATCCTAGCCAGACTAGAAGAAGATAAGAGGAAATTAAGATTCATAAAAAAAGACCAAGAGGGATTGATATAACATTTTTTCACTAGTGAGTCTATTATTCCAGGAATAATGGTAGTAAAAACTTTTAATAAAAGTTTTTACGGTTTTCAAAATTTCTCAATGTGCAAAGCACCGCAGTAGAAATTTCTGAAAAACCTTATGTAATTTTTTCATAAGAAGGCGACGGATAGGAGCGTTCGTTGAAAAAGATTACGTTCCTTAGCTTGTCAATCCGAGATTGACTGTATCATATGATTTGGTTTTAATATTTCTTTACTATTATAAAATTTCATTTCACTTACAGTTGAATCTTCGTAATTTTATAAATTAGATAATCTAGGTCATTTACATGACCTCTCCGTAAAAAGGGGGAGCCCCAAGGGACCTTTTCACTAGGTGAGTCTATTATTCCAGGAATATTTTCTTTAAACTTTAATTTTAATATTAATTTTGTCTTATGATATTTTTTATTATTTACTATTGAATCTTCGTTCAAAGGGGGAGCCCAGGGGGACTTTCCGTATGTCCCCCCACCGGCTCCCCCTTAAACCCCCTTACGATACCCCCTCCAAACGGCCCCTTGGCGGGGAGCATTAACAGTAGATTTCCTTTGGAAATCTTTTTTTGGTAGGGTTTACGTCTTCGTTTTAGTTTAACTATCCTCAACCTTTTTTGACATTCAGTCGGCTAAAAATCTCAATCTCGTCTGACTTTTACTTTTTATTTTAATCTTGGTTCACAGTAGTTACAATAACTTAACTAGCAGGTGGCTGTCAGTGAGACGCTCTCGGCCGCTTGGGCAGGCTCTTAACGCCTCCCTCATTTACAAAAATACTAGATAATGAGATTTTTTTCTTCTTCGTTCAAGAACAACTCCTATCTAGCAATGTTTGGCAAAGCCAAACGAGCCTAGCAAATCTGAAACTTCGGGACCATTTCTCTATTTTATCGGGAATGATTTTTAATCTAGGGTTGCGTTAAGAAAACTGATTGTCTGAGCGTTAGCGAGTTATCAGTTTTTAGCAACCCGCAGATTAAAGAATCTCTGGGGATATACATAATCTCATACGAAGGTGCCCCCCTACTAAAGTGGTTTGCCGTAGGCAAACTTCTGGTTTCGCACTCCGCTAAGGAGCAGTTGGGGGTGTAGCCGAGAGGGGTTTAAGGGGAGGCGGGTGAGGGGCCCCCTCGTGCCTCCCCTTTGAACGGAGATTCAATAATAAATAGAAAGATAATCTAATTTATAAAATTACGAAGATTCAACTGTAAGTAGATTGATAATTTATAATAGATGCAGTTTATCTCGGATAAACAAAATAAAAAGGTGTTATTCCTGGAATAATAGACTCACCTAGTGAAAAAAAGATTGTTTCTTCTCGGAAGAAAAAAATAAAAAAATCATAAAAAAAAGGCTATTTTCATAACCTTTTTTTAAGTATTCTCATTGCCCACAAAATAGCTATTATTGATACTCCAACATCTCCGAATATAGCTAGCCACATTGAGGCGTGGCCTAGGAGGCCTAGGATTAGGATTAGGACTTTTACAGTCATTATGAAGGTGATGTTTTGCATGACTGTGGAGTTGGTTAGTTTTGCTATTTTCATTAGTCTTGCAAGTTCTTTAAATTCACCATTGGCTACTAGGATGTCGGAGGATTCTATAGCGAGGTCTGAGGCTGTTTCGCCCATGGATATGCCGACGTTGGCGTTTTTTAGGACTGGTGCATCGTTGATACCATCTCCTACAAAGACTAGCTTGTGGCCTTGGTTTTTAAATTTTTCCATGATATCTAGCTTATCTTTTGGCATTAAGCCTGCATAGTAGTCTGTGAGGTCAAGCTCTTCTGCTAAGTCTTTGACTGGGCCTACAGAATCCCCAGATACTACGGCGATTTCCTTGAAGTCTTTTTTGAGACTGTCTATAGTTTTTTTGCTGTCTTTTTTGACTTCATCTTCTATAATGACTCTGGCTATTGGTTTGGAGTCAATGCTTAAATATACTGCTCTTTTTTCTTCATTTTCTATGCCGATAAATTTGGCTGATCCGATTTTAATTTCTTCGCCATTTTGGCTTTCTGCTACTACTCCCAGCCCACTTTTGTTGTCGACTGTCTTGAATAAGTCAGGGTTTTCTGGCCTTGACAAGGATGTAACTATTCCTCTGGCGATTGGGTGGGTTGACATTTTTTCTATATTATAGATGTAATCGAGCGCTTTTTCCTTATCGTAGTCTGCTAAAAATTCTATATCTTTTACTACAAATTCCCCTGTGGTTAGGGTGCCTGTTTTGTCTGTTAGGAGAATGTCTGCTGCAACGAGTTCCTCTAGGTACTGACTTCCTTTGATTAATATCCCTTCCCTACTTGCAAGTCCCAAACCTGACATGAAGGATAGGGGTACTGACAAGACTAGGGCACATGGGCAGGATAGGACTAGGAAGGTGGCTGCTCTTATGAGATAGTCTGACCAGGCTCCGCCCATTAGCAAGGGTGGTACTAGTGCGAGGATGGCAGCGAAGGCTACTACTATTGGTGTATAGACCTTGGCAAATCTGCTGATTAGTCTCTCGGAGTCTGATTTTGACATGTGGGAGTCTTCGATTAGTTCGATGATTTTTGCGGCTACGGAGTCATCAAATTCCTTGGTGGCTTCATATTTGATGATGCCTTGGCTTATGATTGATGAGGATATTATTTCATCCCCTGGCTTTACTTCGACAGGCATAGATTCGCCTGTGACAGAAGATGTGTCAACCAAAGCGACTCCTTCGATGATTACTCCGTCTACTCCGACTTTTTCCCCATCACGAACCATCAAAATATCGCCCACTTCTACATCATCTAGGTCGATTTCCTCGACTGTTCCATCGTCTAGGACCTTATTGGCAAGGTCTGGTACTAGGTCGAGGAGGTGTTTGATGTTTTCCTTGGAGGAGTGGGTCGCTATTTCTTCAAAAAGTTCGCCAAAACCATAAAAAACCATAACTGCGATGGCTTCAAGGTATTCACCGATGATAAAGGCGGTGACTGTGGCAATGGTCATGAGGAAGTTTTCATCTAGGGCTTGACCACGTTTGAGCCCCTCAAAGGCTTCCTTTAGGACATCCCATGCGGCAAAAAGATAGAGGGCCAAAAACCAAAGTCTTACGATATGGATATTGACCCAGGCGATGTGGGAGTCAAAATATGATAGGGCAAAGCTAAGGAAAATTATTAAGACAAGCTTTAAAAAAGTCTCCTTATGCTCTGTTGTCATTGATTTTAGCATCTAGTCCACCAAAATTTTTGATCCTGGTTCAATCTTGTCTGCAATTTCATTTGACTTTGCTATAAGCTCTTCAAGATTTACATCATCTCTTAGGTCGAATTTCACCTTTTCTGATAAAAATGAAACCCTGACGCTGTTGACTCCGTCTAGTTTAGAGATGGCTTCTTCAATTTTTGCTGCACAGTTAGCACAGTCTAGGCCTTCGATTTTGTATTTGATTTTCATAATTTCCTCCTTGTGGTCTATTCGCAAATGTGTTCTAGACCAATCTTAATTATTAATTTTACGTGCTCATCGAGAAGGGAGTAGATAATGGACTTGCCCTCCCTTTCGCTTTTGACAAGCTTGTTCTTTTTTAAATTTCTTAATTGATGACTAATGGCCGATTGGCTCATATCGAGGCTGTCGGCTATATCCCCTACGCTTACTGGCCCATCAAAGAGCCTATACATGATTCTCATCCTTGTAGAATCTGAAAAAATCTTGAAAAGATCTGCCAAATCACTAAGGACGTTGTCCGAAATATTGTCTATGTCTACCTTCATCCGCACCTCTTTTCATATTTGTCTTTAATCATATGATTGATTCTTCATATGAATATTGTATCATATATAAATTTTTTGTCAATATTTTCGGGACATTTTTGGAAAAATTTCTACTTATTAGTACGGCGCCAAAAAATAACATAAGGAGTAAGTATGAAAATTAAAATTAAGTATGAAATCAAAGATGTTGATGGGGTTGGCAAAAAGTCTTATACAAAGACTTTTGACCAAGTTAATGACAAGGCTAGTGTAGAGGAATTTAAAAAATTCACCGAGACTTTCCTAGGGCTTGTAAAGAATAACAGCCACGAAGTCGCCTATGAAATCTACAAGACTAATGAAGAAAAAATCCAAGTAGGATCATTACAATAAGGAGGAAGCATAAATGGAAAAAGTAAGTAAAAGAAGATTAAAATTATATTTCAAAGACGCAGACAACAGCCAAAGGACAATCTCAATTGACAATCCAGCTGAAACCTACACCGATGAAGCTATAAAGGGTGCTATGGATACAATCATAGCTACAGGTGTGCTTGAAACAAAAAAAGGCAAGGTCACTACAAAGGCCAATGCCGAGATGGAAACTATAGAAAAAGTTCCATATAATATTAAAAAAGCATAAATATCAAGGCTCTCAATTCGAGAGCCTTTTTTATTTGCCTAGCTTGGTTAGTTTCATTTGAATTTGTAAGAAAGTTATAGGCTGGATTTTATTTAATTTTAGGCCTACTTATAGATAATTTATATAGTTATATTCCATTTTTAGTAGGTTGTGGCATAAAAATATCGCCTTTTGAATTTGACACATTTTGCTGTCAAACAAAGGCGATTATTTTGAAAGGAAGGAGGGGGCTTGTATATTATCTTTTTTGTATTATATTGATTTATTGGAGTTTTCGCCCCCTCTTAAAGATCATTTTATATATATTCAACCAAATCGGTAAGATTTTTTCTCTTGGTGTGGTTAGGAAGAGGACCTGCGCCCTCAGCTGGATAGCCTAGATCAATCAGACAAACAACAATTTCATTGTCTGGAAGGTCAAAGGTGGATTTCACCTCGTCTGGATCCATATTATTTATCCAACAAGAATCAACTCCTAGGGATTTGGCTGCAAGAATAATATGAGTTGCTACAATAGCTGTATCCTCAAAGCCTGAGTCATACTTGCCACCTGGGTAGGTGAAAATATTATCCCTATCATAAGAAAGTATAAGAACAGTTGATGCCCCATAGCGGCAAGGTGTCACCTGGTCAACCTTAGCCAAGGCCTCACTAGACTCAGCTACATAAATCTTAAAGGACTGGAGGTTCTTTGCTGTTGGAGCAAGATTAGCCGCTTGTAAAATAAGATCAAGTTTGTCTTTCTCAACCTTTCTACCATCATATTTTTTTAAAGAATAGCGCTCACTAGCAAGTTTAATAAAATCCATAAATTCTCCTTTTTATCTTTCTATTTTATTTATACCCAAAATGTAAAATCTTTATATATTTATTATAAGTTATGGAAAACGATATGGATAATCCACGCAAATTCATTCATGGTTTATCTATAAAATAAGTCAGGAACAACAGATCTATCCCCCAAATTAGTTAGTGAAAGATGGAAAGTATGGTAATTTCCTTAAAGCTGAAAAAAACAAACAGAAACTGAAACTGGTAAGGACTTGGGGAATTATTTGTAAATGAGACTCGATTTTAAAATTAACTAAATACCAAAACCCAGCACCCCAGAGCTGTCCCGAACGACACCATCGGTTGATGAGGGCCCTTATGAATTTGGGAATTGCTCTTCGAATGAACTGGTCTAGAATTTATAAGATCTCTCACCTACTCCGTAGGTTCGAGACGGCGCTGTGGGATTTGAGAAACATAACACAAGCTCTGGACCAACCACGGCTTGGCATTGGTTGGGACTTAGGGAATTTATGTAAATAAAACACTATTTTAAGATTACTCAGATACCTTTACCATATTTATTAAACAAAAGTTACTAGAGACTTCTCCATGCCTTCTGTCCCCATCGAACCGACGGCCTAGTTTTAAGCAGCTTAGTTTCATGTCGATTATAGTCACCACGAGCTGACGGGCTTAACCGTTAGGTCTCCTCCCAAATTTATCCAAAAAAAGCACTTCGACATGGAAGTACTTGGTAGGAGTTTATAGACTTGTCCTTGCAAATCAAAGATGAGCAATGAAAAGCCTTATGCCGTAGCTATAGACTTGTCCTTGAGAATACGAGTATGAGCAATGGAAAGTCTTATGCAGAGCTATTTGGGGATTTCAAGGCTGAAACATAGGGCACTTAAACATACAGGGATTTTGGATGTTTAAGGAGAAAAATTAGTGCGAGAGCACGAAGAGATTGCAAAGCAATCGGTTTTCTCTAGCACGAAAAAGTCTGCGAAGCAGATGAGTTTCAGCTCGGTTTGAGCCGTAGGCTCATAACCGGTTCTACGCACAAAAAAATACTTCGACGTAGAAGTACTTGGTGGGGCTTTATAGACTTGTCCTAGTGAGCGTTAGTGAACTATGGAAAGACTTATGCAGAGGCTTAGTCTTGTCCTAGCAAGCGATAGCGAGCTATGGAAAGACTGCTTATGTCAGGGACTCGAACCCTGTGGCCTAGTCCCACGCTTTGGGTGCAGTGGAGGAAGTGCACTGCATTTTCGAGACGAACGTAGTGAGTCCGAAAAACAGTTATGAGCTTGCTCATAACCGGTT
>NZ_CAUPHG010000042.1:0-14061 GCF_963510915.1 uncultured Anaerococcus sp.
TAATAATGGAGTTGTATACATAAATGGTAATTCATGCAAGGGTTTAGGAAGAGTGTGTATGGATCAGATGATGGTTGCTGTAAGCGGTATTGATGTTAAGGCTGGAGATAAGGTAGAAATTTATAGAGATATTGAGATGGATGCGGACTTAATTGGAACTATAACTTATGAGTTAATGTCAAACATATCTATGAGAGTTAAAAGAGTTTACATAAAAAACAGAGAAATAATAGCAAAATGTGATTATCTAGGAGAATTAAATGAAAGTTAAAAGAGGAGACTTATACTATGCAGATCTTTCTCCTGTAGTCGGTAGCGAGCAGGGAGGAGTTAGACCTGTGATTGTTGTCCAAAATGATGTGGGAAATAAATATTCACCAACAATTATAGTGGCACCTGTAACAAGTCAAATGAATAAGGCTAAGCTTCCAACTCATGTGAAGTTAAAAGGAAATAAATATGGCCTTCCTAAAAATTCTGTAGCTCTTATGGAGCAATTAAGAACTATTGATAAAACAAGGCTTAGAGAAAAGATAGGTACTTTTTCAGATGAAATAATGAATAAAATAGACGAGGCAATTACAATTTCACTTGCCATAGAACAAGATTAAAAAACCCAGTTTTGTAAACTATTTCTGTTTATAAGACTGGGTTTTAAATTATATACTAATTAGATTTTATAATCATTTACTATCATTTTTGCAAGTTTGTCTGGATTTCCGCAACCTGTGGTTATAACAAGATCATCATCTTTAATTACTTGATAAATATAATCTCTAGCTTCTTCGAATGTTGATAAGTATTTAGCATTAAGACCTTTTTTGACCATGGCATCAACAACATCTTTTGAATGGATGGTTGGGTCAAATTTTTCTCTAGCAGCGTAAATATCGGTTACAATTATTTCATCAGCTGAATCAAAGCTATTTAAGAAATCATTAAATAATGTCTTGGTTCTTGAATATGTATGTGGTTGCCACACACAGATTAATCTACCTTTAGTGTGTTCTGCTAGGGCATCAAGAGTTACAAGAATTTCAGATGGATGATGACCATAGTCTGTCATGACAGTAGTTTTATTAACATGACCAATAATTTGCATTCTTCTATCTAGACCAGTGTATTTTAGAATATTTTCTTTAATAGTTTCAATATCTATGCCATTTTCGTAGGTGGCTATGATTGATGCCATGGCATTATTAATATTATGTCTTCCAATAACTCCGAGTTTAAAATGCTCAATATTTCCATTTCTCATTACTAGGTCAAAACTTGGTCTACCCAAGTTATCAAATGTAATATTTATGGCGTTATAGTCAGCTTCAGGATTTTCTTGACCATAGGTAATTAATTGTCCTTGAACAGCATCTAATATCAATTTATTATTTTCTTCATTAAGGTTTAGGATGGTTTTTGAATTTTCATCCTGGTTTCTTAAATAAACCTTAAATGTTTCAACGATGTCATTTAAATCTTTATAATAATCAAGGTGATCTTCATCTATATTTAAAATAATAACTGTTTGAGGGAAGTAGTATCTGATATTTCCCTTATATTCACAAGCTTCTGTAACAAGAAAATCTTCATCTCCTACTTTTACATTTCCTTTCATATCATCTAGGATACCACCAAGTAAGATAGTAGGATTTTCCTTAGAATGGAGAAGAATTTTAGAAATCATACTTGTAGTTGTTGATTTTCCGTGAGAACCAGAAATAGCAATAGAGTTCTTATAATTTCTCATAAGAGCACCTAGAAATACTCCCCTTGTAATAACTGGGACACTTAATTTTTTCGCCTCAATTAATTCCTCGTTATCATCTGCTATTGCATCTGTATAAACAACCAAGTCGGGATTTTTAATATTTTCCCTTCGTTGACCTATATAAACTTCTATACCTAAGTCTTTCAAGATTTTTACAGTATCGGACTCACTTCTATCTGAACCTGTTACCTTATATCCTTTCTCAAATAAAAGATGGGCAAGTCCACTCATTGAAATTCCACCTATACCAATAAAATGAACATATTTATAATCGTGCCCATCTAAATTAAATTCAAACATATATTTATAATCTCCTTAGTAGTTAAGTCTTTAAGTATATTTACTATATTATACCATATTTAATAATGAATTCTTGTCAAGTTCGACTTTGAATATAAGAAGAGATGACGTATATTTATATTAGAATTCAAAGACAAAAGGAGGTCCCATGAAATTTGTAGTAGCTAATGATCATGGAGGTATAGATTTAAAACCTGCTGTGTGCGAAAAACTCGAAGAGCTTGGGCAAGAAGTAGTTCATTTGGGTACATACAATAAAGATTCTTGTGACTATAGTGACTTTGCTGTCAAAGCTTGTGAAAAAGTTGTCAATGGAGATGCTGATTTTGCTGTTCTTATTTGTGGAACAGGTTTAGGTATGTCTATTTCAGCAAATAAAATGAAGGGAATAAGAGCAGCTTGTGTTTCTGAACCATATTCAGCTATGATGAGCAGAGCTCATAACAATGCTAATGTATTATGTCTTGGTGCTAGAGTAATAGGAACTGAAGTTTGCAAGATGATAGTAGAAGAATTTGTTACAACTCAATTTGAAGGCGGTCGTCATCAAAAAAGAGTAGATAAAATTAGCAAAATAGAAGAGGAAAATTGAGACTGAGGGGTCTCTATTTTTGTTTATTTTAAAGGAGAATAAATGACAATACCAACACCGCATATTTCTGCGACTAGTAAAGATCAAATAGCAAAGACTGTATTGATGCCGGGTGACCCTTTAAGAGCAAAGTTTATTGCCGATAATTTCTTAGAAAATGTAACTCAGTTTAATGAAACTCGTGGTATGTTAGGATTTACTGGCTTCTATAAGGGCAAGAGAGTTTCAGTTATGGGTAGTGGAATGGGCATTCCATCTGCTATGATTTATTACAACGAACTTTTTGACTTTTATGATGTAGATTGCATTATTAGAGTAGGTACAGCTGGTTCTATGCAGGAAGGAGTTAAGCTTCACGATATAGTAATCGCCCAATCAGCTTGTTCTGAATCTTCAATTAACGATAACTTATTTGGTAATATAAACTTTTCGGTGACACCAGATTTTGATTTGTTAGTTAAGGCTGTTAACAAATCAAATGAATTGGGATACACAACTCATTGTGGCCAAGTTCACTCATCAGATCAATTTTATAACGAAATGGATCCAAGGGTTTTTGATAATTTAAGAAAATATGGGATTCTTTGTGTTGAAATGGAATCTTATGGTCTCTATATGGCTGCAAGAAAACATGGTAAAAAAGGATTGGGTATATTTACAATCTCAGATTCATTAATAGAGAATGTCGCTGATAGTGCAGAAAATAGGCAAAAATCTTATACAAATATGATGGAATTAGCCCTAGAGGTAGCAGAAGCTTGATATGATAAAAACTATTATTATGGCAGCAGGTGAAGGCACTAGAATGAAATCAGAAAATTCTAAAGTTCTTCACAAGCTAATAAATAAAGAGATTATAAAATATGTTAAGAAAGCTAGTGAATTTGAAAACTCAGAAACGATTATAATTGCTGGCACTAACAAAGGAAAACTTGAAGAATTATTTCCAGATGCAAAGATAGTTGAGCAAAAAATAGGTGACGGTATTCCTTATGGAACAGGTTATGCAGCAAGTCTTGCCTTAGATTTTATAGAAGATGATGATCAAGTTTTAATCTTAAATGGTGATATTCCATTAATTACAAAGTCATCTCTTGAAAAACTTATTGACTTTCACAACACTACTATGTCTGCTTGTACAATTCTTTCTACCTTGATAGATGAACCTAAAGGTTATGGGAGAATTATAAGAGATGAGAAAAATGATTTTGTAAAAATTACTGAAGATAGGGATCTTAAATCTGGAGAAGAAAATATAAAAGAGATTAATGTAGGGATTTATATTTTTAAGGCCAGAGACTTAAAAAATGCTATTTCAAAAATAGATTGCAATAACGATCAAAACGAGCTTTACCTTACTGATTGTGTTGGGATTCTAAAAAATGATGGTAAATTAGTTAGTGCCTATATTAGTAAAAACAACGAAGAATTTTATGGTATCAATAATAAGTACGAACTATATAAAGCAAGTAAGATTCTACAACATAGGATTAATAAAGAATACATGATTAATGGTGTTATAATAGAAAGTCCTGAAACTACATTCATTGAAGAGGGAACTGTAATAGGGACTGATACTATTATATCAGGTTTTGTAAAGATTTATGGCAAGTCAAAGATTGGAAAATCTTGCTTGATTGATGGGTCAACAAGAATTATTAATTCAACCATAGAAGATAAGGTTAGGGTTGATAACTCTGTTATAGAAGATTGTTATATGGAAGAAGCTAGTAATATAGGTCCATATTCAAGGATTAGACCAAATTCTCATATAGGTAAAAATGTTCATATTGGAAACTTTGTTGAAGTTAAAAATTCAAAATTAGGTGAAGGTACCAAGGCTGGTCATCTTGCCTACATTGGCGATAGCGACTTGGGCAAAGATATAAATGTTGGTTGTGGTGTTGTTTTTGTAAACTATGATGGAAAGTTTAAACATAGGTCTATTATAGAAGATGGAGCTTTTATAGGATCCAATGCAAACATTGTAGCTCCTGTATTAGTTAAGAAAGATGGCTTTGTTGCAGCGGGTTCTACAATAACAGAAGATGTTAATTCTGGAGAATTGATAATCGAAAGAGCAGAGCAAAAACATATAAAAGGTTATGTTGAAAGAAAAAAAGAAAGAGATAAAAATCATAAGGAGTAGAGATGTCATCTAGAGCAAATAAGTATATTCAAAGAGGGGAATTAAAATTATTAACTGGAAATTCCAACATTAAGTTAGCTGAAAGCATGGCAAAAAATCTTGGTACAGAACTTACTAAGGCTGATATTGAGAAGTTTAAAGATGGCGAAATAAGTATAAAAATAAACGAATCAATAAGGGGAAAAGATGTTTTTATAGTACAACCAACATCAAATCCTACCAATGATAACTTAATGGAATTATTGATTATGATAGATGCTTGTAAAAGAGCTTCAGCTGGTTATATAAATGCTGTTATACCATATTATGGCTATGCTAGACAAGATAGGAAAACTAGGGGAAGGGAACCTATTACTGCAAAGCTCGTAGCTAACCTACTTACTATAGCCGGGGCTAATAGGATTATTACAATGGACCTACATGCTGGCCAAATCCAAGGATATTTTGATATACCAGTTGACCACTTTTCTGCAATTAGACTTCTTTCAACTCACTTTCAATCATTTGCTTTTGATAAACCTGAAGAATTTGTTGTAGTAAGTCCAGACCTCGGTGGTGTAAGACGTGCAAGAGAATTTGCTGACTACCTAAAGCTTCCTATAGCGATTATTGAAAAGAGAAGACCAATGCCAAATGTTTCTGAGGTTATGTCTGTAATTGGTGATTTCAAGGGAAAACACGCTATAATTGTTGATGACATGATCGATACTGCCGGTACAATAACTAACGCTGCCGACTACTTGGTTGGAAATGGAGCAAAAGATGTATATCTTGTAGCAACCCATGGCGTATTTTCTGGAGATGCAATAAAGAAACTTCAAAAACCATCTGTAAAAGAAGTTATTATTACCGATACAATAGCTCTCCCAGAAGAGAAAAGAATTGATAAAATTACACAATTATCTATAGCTCCACTCTTAGCAGAAGCAATTAATCGAATTAACACTTACGAATCAATCAGTGGTTTATTTACGGTTATAGAATAATGTATTACATTGTTGGCTTAGGCAATCCTGGATTACAATATGAAAATACTAGACATAATGTAGGTTTTATGACTATTGATTATTTGGCTAACAAATATAATATAGATGTAAGAAGATTAAAATATAAATCCTTATATGGTCAGGGAGAAATCTCTGGCCATAAAGTTATGCTTATAAAACCTCAAACATATATGAATAATTCAGGTGAAGCCGTCAGAGAATTAAGAGATTTTTATAAATTTGATATAGATAAATTAATCGTAATTTACGATGATATAGATATTGATTTTGGGACAATAAGGATAAGAAAAAAAGGTTCTGCTGGAAGTCATAATGGCATGAAATCTATTATATATCAAATTCAAGATGATCAATTTCCAAGAATAAAATTGTCTATAGGTAAGAAACCTGAAAAATGGGACCTTGCAAACTTTGTATTAAGCGGGTTTACAAAGGAAGAAGTGAGCGTCTTAGAAGATGAGATTAGACTTGCAGCTGAGGGTATTGAGATTATTTTGGGTCAGGATATAGACAAAGCAATGAATAAATGCAATTCTGTGAAGTTGGTGCAAGAATAAATGAATAAATTAATTGAAAAATTAATTAGCGTTGATCGAATAAATAAAATTAAATATCAACTTGAAGATTATTCACCCATATATATTCAAGGTCTTAGCGATGGGATTAAAGCTCATCTTGCATTAAGCCTTTTTGATTTATTAGGGCAAAATATGGTTTTCGTTGCAGAAAATCAAAAACGAGCCGAAAAATTCATTGATGATATAAATGAAATATCTAGGTGTGCTAAATTATATCCAGCTCTTGATACAAACTTTTATAATATAAAATCTATAGATGATCAAAAACTTAATCAAAGGCTTGAAACATTAATAAGTCTGTCAAAGAAAGAAAAGTTTATAACAGTAACTTCTATTTCTGCACTAAAAAACAAATTAACAACTTTAGACGCATTTAACAAGTCATTTGTTAGAATAGATGAAGAGAGTTTAATTGATGTAAATGATTTTATATCAAGACTCATAGCTCTCAATTATAATCCAATAGATTTTGTCGAAGAAAGAGGCGATTTTGCTAGAAGGGGTTCAATTATAGATATTTGGCCTATTAACTATAAAAATCCCATTAGAATAGAACTTTTTGATGATGAGATCGATTCAATAAGAATTTTTGATAAAAATAATCAAAGAACAATTGAGAAAATAGAAAGTTTTGAAATAAGCCCAGCCAATGAACTTTTATATGGCGATGAAGATTATCAAAATGTCATAGAATCAATCAATAAAGATTTAGAAAATAAGAAAATCACAGAAATAAGGGATCAAAAATTAGTTGATAAGTATAGGCAGATAATTTCATTTTTAGACCAGAGTATGTATGTTGCAAATAAAGATTTAATAAATGCATATAGGAGCAATAATTATCATACTTTCATAGATTATTTGCCAAAAGATACAGTATTTATTTTTGATGATATATCTAGGATTTATGAATCAGTTTCTGCTGAGGATGAGAAATTTCTTGAAGATTTAACTTATCAGATGGAAAACGGAGAAGTGTTTTCAAGCTTTTCGAACTACTTGGTTGGTACTTCAGATATTTATAAAAAAATATCTGATAAAAAAAATATAAAACTCAGCTACATACTTAAAAGGTCTAAATTATTTTCACCAAAAAAAATTATTGAATTAAAATCTATAGAAGCTGAAAATTTCAATAAAAATGTTGAGCAATTTGCAAAAACAAGCATAGAACTTGCAAAAAACGAACAAAAAGTTTTTGTTTTCGCGGGGTCAAAATCGAGAAAAGAAAAACTTATTGAAAGTTATGTGGATAATGGCTATTTACTTGCAAGTTTTGAAGAAAATGCCTCGGATTTTGAAAAAAACCCGATAATTGTTTCAGAAAAAAAAGCGACAGAAGGATATTACCTTAAAGACTCAAGTCTTCATGTTTTTACTAGCAAGGAAATTTATGGCAGGTCAGCTTCAAGAAAGATTAGTCATAAAAAAGTTTCTTCAAAGAACATAATAAACTATTCTGACCTTGAAATAGGCGATTATGTTGTACATGAAAATAATGGAATTGGAATCTATAAAGGTCTTACAAAAATAGAGAGAAATGATGTAGAAAAAGATTTTATCTTAATAGAATATAAAGGAAACGATAAACTTTATATACCAGTTGATCAGATGAATCTTGTTAGTAAGTATATAGGTAACAAGGGAGAGAAACCGAAACTTTCAGCACTAGGTTCAATCCAATGGCAAAAATCAAAACAAAGAGCTAAAAAGGCAGTTGATGAGATTGCTGAGGACCTTGTAAAATTATATGCCCAAAGAGCTAAGGAAAAAGGACACGCTTTTTCTAAGGATACTAGCTGGCAAGATGAATTTGAAAATTCATTTCCTTATGATGAAACATTTTCTCAGTTAAGAAGCCTACAGGAAATTAAAGCTGACATGGAAAGCGAAAATCCAATGGACAGGTTGTTATGTGGGGATGTTGGTTATGGAAAAACAGAGGTTGCTCTAAGAGCTGCCTTTAAAGCAATAATGGATGGATACCAAGTTGCCTTTCTTGTGCCAACTACAATTCTTGCTAACCAACACTACCATACTATGCTAGAGAGATTTAAGGATTTTCCCGTAACATGCTCTATGCTTTCTAGGTTTAATACCAAGGCTAAAAATGATAAAATCCTAACGGATATAAAAACTGGCAAGGTTGATATTGTCGTTGGAACTCACAGACTTTTATCTAAAGACATAAAATTTAACAAACTTGGTCTTTTGATAATTGATGAAGAGCAAAGATTTGGTGTAAAACATAAGGAAAAGTTTAAGAAATTAAAATCATCCATTGATGTTCTAACACTATCTGCAACACCAATACCAAGAACCTTACAAATGTCCTTATCGGGTATTAGAGACTTATCTACTTTAGATGAGCCACCAGAGGACAGACTTCCTGTTAATACTTATGTTTTAGAATATGATTCCGGTATAATTAGGGATGCCATTCTTAAAGAGATAAACAGAAACGGTCAAGTATACTTTGTCTATAATAGAGTAAATGATATAGAGAAATTATATTTGAAAATAAAGGATTTAGTTCCTGAAGCAAGTATTGAAATAGTCCATGGCCAAATGAGTCCACGACAGATTGAAAATATTATGCTAGACTTTATTGAAGGTAAGATAGATATTTTACTTGCTACTACTATTATAGAAACAGGAATGGATATAAAAAACGTAAATACTATTGTAGTATATGATGCTGATCTTATGGGCTTATCACAGCTTTATCAGTTAAAGGGTAGAATTGGTAGGGGATATAGGTCCTCATATGCGTATTTTACCTATAGAACTGGAAAAATTTTAACTGAAATCGGTGAAAAGAGATTGAAATCAATAAGAGATTTCTCAGATTTCGGATCAGGTTATAAAATTGCTATGAAAGATTTGGAACTAAGAGGTGCTGGTAATCTTTTAGGAGAGAGCCAGTCAGGCCATGTAGAAGCAGTTGGATATGATCTTTATGTGAAATTCTTACAGGAAGCAGTTGAAAAGGCTTCTGGAAAAGATGTTAGGATAAAGGAAGAGATACCAACTTTTATTGATATTAAAATAGATGCCTATATTCCGAATTCATATATTTCAGATATTTCACAAAAAATAGAAATTTATAACCGCATTGCAAAAATAAACGATAAAAAAGATTATGAAGATTTGGTTGAAGAATTAATTGATGTATATGGCGATATTCCTGTAATAGTGGATAATATAATGTATGTATCGTTAATAAAATCTCTTGCATCATTGAATGGTGTGAATGAGATAAGAGAAATTGATGATAACATTAATTTGTTTTTTGTAGATAAGGATTATTATACATTTGAAGAGCTTAAAAGCATAAATCAGTCCTATAGAGGTCAGATGAGTTTAGATTTATCACATAAACCGGCTTTTATTATTCCTGCAACAAAAAATAAATTACTTGACACATATGAACTTTTAGATACAATTAACAAAATAAGGAGTAAACAATGAAAAAGAAATTATTAATTGCAGTTTTAGCATCAACAATGGTGCTAGGTGCTTGTGGGAATCAAGCAAAAGACAATAAGAAAGATACTAAAGTTGAAGAAAAAGCAAAAGAAGTAAAAGAGCTTGATAAGGGAACAATAGCCATAGTTAATGGTGAAAAGATTTCAAAGGACGCTTATAAGGAAGAGATGAGTTTTTATGGAGCAATGCTTGCTTCAAGACAAAATCTTAAAAACTCTATCGTTCAAATGATGGTACAAGATAAGCTAATTGCTGATGACATGAAAGCTAACAAACTTGAAGTGTCTGACAAGGAAGTTAATGAATCATTCTTAAATTCTGTAAAACAATTTGGTGGTCAAGAACAGTTCGATAAGATGCTTGATGACTACAATATGGATATTGAAAAATTCAAAGAAACTGTAAAAAAAGATCTTATGTATAAAAAACATAGAGAATGGTTTGAAAAAGAGCATCCAGTAACTGATGAAGAAATAAAACAATATTATGAAGATAATAAAGCTCAATTTGAAAAACGTGATGCTTCACATATCCTTGTAGAGGATGAAAAAACAGCTAAAGAAGTAAAGGAAAAACTTGATAAAGGTGAAGATTTTGCTGCTCTAGCTAAAGAATATTCTAAGGATACTGCCAATGCAGCTAATGGTGGAGATTTGGGCACATTTTCTAGGGGACAAATGGTTAAAGAATTTGAAGATGCTGCTTTTGCTCTTAAAGAGGGTGAAATCTCAGATCCTATTAAGACCCAATTTGGTTACCATATAATCAAAGTAAACAAGATTGCAGATTCTGTTGAAGACAATAAAGAAGCTATTATAAAAGCTCTTAATGATAAGAAATATGCTGACTACATCAAAGAACTTAACGAAAAAGCTAATGTTGTTACTGAGGCAACTATAGCAGAAAGCAAGGCAGCAGAAGAGTCAACTAAGGATAAAAAAGATAATTCAGATGCTAAAAAAGCTGACGAAGAAAAAGAAAATGAAAAAGATAAAAAAGATAATAATTAAAATATTATCTTTTTGCCTTTGCTTCCTATTGTTTTCTTCATGTAATAAAAAGGCTGATGAAAACACAGTAGCCATAGTAGATGGTGAGGCAATCAGTAAGGAAGTTTTCGATAAAGAATTAAAATTTTACTTAGCTTTTTATACTAAAAAATATGGAGAATCCTACTTGGATGAAAAAAATTCTAAAGGGAAAACTAATAAAGATGTTCTTAGGGATGACTTGTTAGATTCAATTATTAAAGATCAAATAATGCTAAATGATTTAGCAAAGAAGAAAATAAAAATTGATGATAATACAGCAAATAAACTAAGAAGCGATATGGAAAAGAGTTTAGGTGATAAAAACTCGCTTAAAGCTAATATCCAAGCTTTAAATATTAGTGATGGCGAATTTTCAGATGTAGTTTTCAATGACTCAATTAGAAAAATACACTATGATTATTTTTTAACTCATAATAAAATTAAAGACTCTGAAATACTAGAATATTATAAGTCAAAAGAAGATCTTCATAAAATGTATAAATACAATGTTTTGGTTTTTAATAATAAGGATGGAGCTCAAAAAGCAAAAGCTGCTATTAAAAATCAAGTGGATTTTAGACAAGAATTGAAAAATCCTGCGAGAAATTACGAGATTATTAATTCGGATTTTGTCTACAAAGACGATCCTTTACTTGTAAAATCAAAATTAAATGAAAAAGATAAGGTAAGTGAAATATTTGAAAATGATAATAAGTATATGATTTTAATGATTAACTCATATAATGAGAACGAAAATGATTTGTTAATGCACACAAAAGATAAATATTTAAAAGAAGCATATGAACAATATCTAAATAAATTAATAAAATCTAGTAAAATAAAGGTTTTTATTTGATAAAGCTTGATTTTATTGTACTTATTATGTATAATCATTCTTAGAGTTAAACAGAAATCATGTTGATTTATAGGAGGAAATATGAATAAATCAGAATTATTAAATAGCATATCAGAAAAAAGTGGTCTTAAAAAAGTTGAATCTGAAAAAGCACTTAATGCATTTTTAGAAACAGTAGAAGAAGCTCTAATAGCTGGTGACAAAGTTCAACTTGTTGGATTTGGTACTTTCGAAGTTAGAGATAGAAAAGCTAGAGAAGGTAGAAACCCAAGAAAACCAGAAGAAGTAATTCAAATTCCTGCTTCTAAAGCTCCAGTATTCAAAGCTGGTAAAACTCTTAAAGAAGCTGTTAATAAATAAGAAAATTTGACATTTTAAAAACCGGATCTTGAAATAAAGAGCCGGTTTTTTATTGTTTTTTTATATTTGTTCAAGCTTCAAATCATGTATTTTCTCTAAATCAACTCTTATGGTTGAAAAATTTTCATAGTATACCATACCTTCTTTAGCGCCTTTGGCCTTATTGATATTTTTCTTTTCAGTATAGTCTACATCAACCTTATTATCATTAGCTAATGATGAATTAAATGCAGCTAGATAAGCTGCTGTTGCTATGTCATCATCGTAAATCTTATCTGCCTTCAGAATAACATGGCTACCAGGATTATCTTTAACGTGAAACCAAAGATCTTCTTTCCTCGCAACTTTAAGAGTTATATAGTCATTTTGTTTTGAATTTTTACCTACGTAAATATCAGCGCCGTTTATTGTTTTATAGTGCAGTGGTTTTGAAGGTTTTGTTTTTTTCTTATCCCTAGATCTTTTCTTTATCAATCTATTCTCATACATTTCTTCTCTAATTTCTTCTAAATCAGATATAGTCTTAGCCCTATTTACAAAATCTTCTAATTGATTTAGGTAGGTGAGAAGAATTTCTTGTTTTGGAAGATCCTTTTGAGCATAGGTAATCGATGTTTTTATTTTTTTAGCCCTATTGTAATAATCGTTGATATTCTCCCAAGGAGTTTTCATTGGATTAAGGTTGATTTTTATCATTTTATTTTCGTTGTAAAAATCTTCCAAACTAATTTCCTTAGATTTTTCTTCAATCCTATATAAGTTAGCAGCTAGAAGGTCAGCAATTTTTTTTGCATTTTCAGCCTGACTTTGCTTAGCAATATTATCATTTAGTATCTTGACTTTTTTATTTACGGTTTTTTTGTAGCTATTAATTTTTTTTACCAGGTCAGCTTTTGTCTGGTCCAGTCTATCATTTGATTTATTTATGGAATAAAAATCATCTATAGCTATACTCATCAATTCGTAGGATTTTTCTTCAAAATTTAAGTAACTTAGTTTAAGAGTGTGATACTCCTTGATTTTTTTTCCTTCCCTATAGTCATATGCTTCTAACCTATCATAAAGAATATCATCTTTTAGGTTTAGGAGTAATTGGTTTAATTCTCCTTTATCAGCTTCGCTTATAAGTCCCCAATTTATCCTAGGATCAATGTTAGCCCTGTGGATTAATTCCTTACCAACTATAGGAGAAAAACCCTCATAATAGGAATAAAAGACCTTATAAGGCTCTATTCCGTTAGGTATTCTATGGCTTATAGCAAAGATGTCTTCATTGAAATTATCATCGCATATGTCAATCTTGTCACTTTTTATTCTCTCATATTTTAAAGATGGGAAAATTTGTCTTACAGAGGACATATTGTCATTTACTCTCTTGATAGCATCAATTATCTTGTAGTTTTCATCAGTTAAGATGATATTTGAATGTCTGCCCATAATTTCAATAATTAACTTTTTACTTGTATCGAAACCCATTTCATCAATAGACCCAATAGAAAATTCTACGACCCTGTCAAGTCCGTATTGAGTAATATCTAAAATTTTTCCCTGTCCTATATGCTTTCTAAGAACCATGCAAAAATTGTCAGGTTTATCTGGGTTTTCATATTTTTTATTAGTGAGGTTTAATCTTGCCTCATTATTGTTAGCACTCAATAATAATTTTATTGACTTACCCATTGAATATATATTAAAAACTAGGTCATTTCTAGATGGTTGAGATATTTTTTGAATTTTACCACCTAGGATTTCTTTTTTTAATTCATTTACTATTTTTCTCGTTACTATTCCATCAAAACTCATATTTCACCTCAACATTATTATACTCTATGCTATCAAACATCATACTTGAAGTAAAATCATATAAAAGTAAAATGAATAAGATAAGGGGGAGTGATGAAAAAGGGATTTTTATTAGTAATATCAGGACCGTC
>NZ_CAUPHG010000043.1:0-14017 GCF_963510915.1 uncultured Anaerococcus sp.
TCTTGTCTTTTGATCTCACCAGTTTCTTTATTAAATAAAATAGCCATAACCTTTAGGTCTCTTGCATAAGTTAAGTCCTTATACTTAGCTTCTTTTAGGCTATACTTTGGTTCTTCTTCAAACTCGAAACCTGTAAATTCAAGGCTGAGTTTGCCATTGTAGTCTTCAATTGGGGAAATATCTTCAAGAATTTCTCCTAGACCTTCTTTAATAAACCACTCATAAGAGTCTTTTTGAACTTTTAATAAATTTGGTAAATCTAAGACTTCAGGAAACTTTGAGAAGGACATTCTCTCTGTTTTCCCATATAACTTTTTATGATATTGGGCCATTCTTACTCCTTACTGTTTGCAAAATAGGACAAATAAAATTTGCCTTTTTGAGATAAAAAAATCTCGATAAATAGATTTCTAGCAATTGTATATTATACTCTAAAACAATCAACCTTCAAGATATTTATCAAGATTTCTCCTTTATTTTTATCTTTTTTATCTTACTTTTACACATACTATCAAAATATGATATAAGATTATTAGTATTTGTCAATACCTTAAATAGGTTTCCCAAAAATATTTACCATCTTTTAGGGAAAATAAAAAGAAACTCACATATAGAAATTGATTTTGATTTCGAACTAGCAAACATTTTGAATCTCTTTTCAAAATTTCTTTCTATATATAAGCCCCCACCTCTTATACTTATTTCTATTATACGAGTATAAAATATATAAACAATTTAATTTTTATGTTATAATGGATATAACGGAGGACTTATGAAAGACTTTATAAAATTTTTTAGTATAATAACAGGATTGTTCAGATCTATAGTTAGCATTCTCTTGCTTTTTGCCATAGGCTTTGTAATCTTTGTTGACAACCACTTATTTCTAGCAACAATCGACCTTTTGGGCGTAAATAATATTTCGGCTGCCATAATTAAACCCCTTGCCCTCGGTATTTTTATCCTCGCCTTTATAATAAATACTGCTATTACAAGATCCATCTTTAAAGCAGGCGAAAATGGCAAAAGCCACTTGGCTAACTTGTTTTTCGGTCTAATTTTTTTGGCTTGTGATGCCTTTATATACCTATACACAAGGGAGAAACTGCTTTATATCCTCTTTGCTTTGAATGGTTTTCTAGTTTTAAATTCACTATTTGGTCTAATTGCAAGATTTAGGGGACTTTATAATACAGAAGTCATCGAAAAAAAGACTGAATATATAGAAGTAAAAACCGGAACAAGCGATAAGGACAGTGTAGAAAATCCTATCAAGTTAGATTTCAAGGAAGCTGAAGAAGTTAAAATCCTTAAAAACGAAAAGATAAGTCTTGATGGCAAAGAAGTCATAAGTACTAGCCAACTAATAGATAAGGATACCGATAATGAACCTAGTGCCGAAGAAGAAGTTTCCAATTCTCTAGTAGATGGAACAGTAGAAAATAAAAAAGTAAACAAAGTTGTTGTTGATGATGATAATAAAATAGAAGAAACCTACGACCCAGACCTTGCAGAGGATTTCAAAAAGCAAGAAGATGCCAAGGTTTATGACAAGTCAAATTTTGTAGGAAACGAAGATTAAGGGGCTTTGCGCTCTTGAGGCAAAAGCCTTGGGAGCCGGCCCTTTTAAAATATAAGAAAGGAAATCTAAATGGAGAAAACTTATAAAGACCTAATCAAAAACCTCTATCCCGACAAAAATTCAATCAAAGACGAGCTCATCCTCTTAAACGCCCAACAAAAACTACCTAAGGGCACAGAATACTTCTTTTCTGACATCCATGGGGAAAGCGATGCCTTTTTGCATTTACTTAGGTCTGCCTCAGGAAACATAAGGGATAAGATACAAAAACTCTTTGGCGATACTTTAGAAAAAAAAGATCAAGACGCCCTTGCCCAACTCATCTATGACCCAGAAATAGTTTATAAAGATTTAAAAACTCACAATATGGTTAGCAAAGACTACCTTACTATAACTATTCACAGGCTAATAAACCTCTTAAAATTTGTTTCAACCAAATATCCAAAAGACTATGTCAAAAGAAAGTTTCCTCAAAAATACAGCCTGATTTTGGACGAACTCCTATACACCAACGACTCCGAATACAACAAAAAAGCCTACTACGAATCCCTAGTTAAAAATATTGTAAAATACGACGTTGCCTTTGACTTTATCAAGGTCATCTGCACCCTCATCCAAAGGATATCTGTAGATAAACTCCACATAGTTGGCGATATTTACGATAGGGGCCCATCTCCTCACATAATTATGGACGAACTTTTAACCTTCCCAAGTGTTGACTTCCAATGGGGCAACCACGATGTAGCCTGGATGGGTGCCTGTGCTGGCAATACAGCCCTCATAGCAGCTTGCGTGGCTGATGCCATAAAATACAACAACTTTGACATGCTCGAAGACGGCTATGGTATAAACCTCAGAGTCCTCTATGAATTTGCCATGGAAACTTACGGTGATGATCCTTGCACATTTTTCGCCCCAAGAATTTACGATTACAACATATATGACAATGTAACAATCGAAGCAGCCTCCAAAATGTATAAGGCAATATCCATAATTAGGTTTAAGCTAGATTACGCCCTAATCGAGAGAAATCCAGATATGAAAATGGACGATAGAAATGCCCTCAAATACATCGACTTTGAAACAATGACCTACAAGGGTGCTAAACTCAAGGATAATAATTTTCCTACTGTGGACCCAAAAAATCCTGCCAAACTCACCAAGGGAGAAAGTAAGGTTATAAATATCTTAAAGCAAGACTTTATCAAAAATGATAAACTCAACAAGCATATGGATTTTCTTTATAAAAACGGAGCCATGTATAAGGTAGAAAATGGCTCTCTCCTCTTTCATGGTTGCATCCCACTAACAGCAAATGGAGACTTCCAAGAAGTAGAATTCGACGGTGTAAGCTACAAGGGTAAGGCCCTCATGGATTATTTTGAAAAAATAGCCAGAGATGCCTATTACACAAACAATTTAAAGGCAAAGGATATGATGTGGTATTTGATAAGCGGAAGATTTTCACCAATCTTTGGCAAAAGCCAGTATTCATACTTCGAAAATATTTTTGTAGATGATAAGAAACTTAGAAAAGAATATCCAAATCCTTACTACGACCTTTGCGAAAAAGAAGAAATTGTAGATAAAATCCTCGATGAATTTAAGGTAGAAGGCAAAAAACGCAGAATTGTAAACGGCCACGTACCAGTAATCACCGAAGCAGGGGAAAGTCCTATCAAGGCAGGCGGCAAACTCTATGTCATAGACGGTGGCATCTCCAAACCTTATCAGGCAAAAACCGGCATAGCCGGCTACACCCTAGTCTTTAACTCCCACCACGTAGCCCTAGCCGAACACAAATCCTACGAATCCATCACCAACAAGGTTTCCTCCTACACCCCAAACATCAAAGAAGTAGAAATCATGAACCCAAGAATGCTAAGACGTGACACCGACAAAGGCAAGGCTAAGGAAAAGAAAATAAAGATTCTAGAAGAACTCCTAGACCTTTATGACGAAAGAGATGATTGGTGAGATAAGAATAATAAGTAAAAAGTATTTTTAAGCCGGATATTAAATTAAAAGAAAAATAAAACTCGCTATTTCAGTCAGATCTTAATCATTGTTAGACTAAGGCTTGCTTGGAAAATAGCGAGTTTTTTATATTACTTAATTTGGGCTATAGGAAGTCTCGTAGTAGAACATATCTCCCCTAGCATAGGAGGTGGTATATTCTATTAAATTATCTTCCTTGTCATATGAGAATCTTGTTACTTTTAAGCAGGCTGACCCGTCTTTTAGGTCTAAAAATTCTGCAATTTTTTTGGTAAGAGTTGACACTTGAAATCTTTCCCTCACATTGTCTATTTTTGTGTCAAAGCTAGAGGCAAATATGTCATAAAGGGCGACTTTTTCTAGTAGGTCCTTGGTGATTTTATCAAACCTAGCGTAGGGAATGACTGTTTTTTCGTACATCATTGGCATATCGTCAGCCAACCTTAGCCTGTCAAAGACGATAACTTTTTCAATGCTAGGCTCATCAAAGACTTGCCTTTCCTTATCATTTAAGGCCCTCACCTTGAAATTTGTAACTATGGACTTTGGCGTTTTACCCCTTCTTTTTGTTTGCTCGGTAAAAGAATAGTAATTTGATAAGTTTTCCCTAGATCTTTCCCTGACAAAGGTTCCCTTGCCTTGAATTTGGTAGAGAACTCCTGAATTTACTAGGGATCCCAAGGCGTTTCTGACAGTGGTCCTTGAAACACCGTAGTCCTTGCAAAGCTGCCTTTCTGATGGTAACTTTGCGCCCTTTTCCATAGTTGATATTTGCTCTAAGATTTTATCTATGAGGTCTTGATAAAGGCTTGCCATTACTTATACTCATGGATTGTAACGCCCTTTACAACCCTATTTACTGTGTGAGATTTAGAAGGATTATCTGGAGTGTTGCCCACTCTTAGGCTTGTGATTAAGGAAATTAGTTGGGCAATTACTGCATAACCAACTGCAAGATAAGCATCCCTTAGGCCCTTAGATTCTAAGATAAATTGATAATCCCTACCCACATCTTCATTTGTAACAGCTATGATTTTTGGAGCTATACCATCAGCCTTGATTTCGTCTAATATGTCAAGGTCGTATTGTCTTGTGTATTCATTAGATGAAACAAAGGAAACAACTAAGGTTTTATCATCTATAAAAGACTTTGGCCCATGTCTAAATCCCATAGAAGAATCAAAAATTGTAGCAACTTTACCCGCTGTAAGCTCTAGGATTTTAAGCCTTGCTTCCTTAGTAAGCTTGCCAAGTGGGCCTGAACCAAGGTAGGCAACCCTGTCAAAGTCAAAGTTAATTAATTTTTCAATTTCTTCTGCCCTAGCGTAGGTTTCTCTGGCAATGCCAGCTAATTTTTCAACTAGGTCTTTTTTGTTTTCAAGACTTGAATCAAAAATCAAAAGGCTTGCTAAAAGCATTGATGAGAAGGAATTTGTCATGGCAAAACCCTTATCATTAGTGATAGCCGGGTTTAGAAATACATAAGAATTTGGGTCATCTTTAAGGTTTACTGCAAGTTTGCCGTCGTGGGCACAAGTGATAGGTAGGTTATAAAAATCATCTACAATTTGCTCGCCAAGCTTAACTGCAGCTAAACTTTCTGGGGAATTGCCACTTCTCGCAAAAGAAACCAAAAGTGTCTTCTGTTCTTTTTTGAAATGTAGGTAAGGTGCTGAAACAAGATCTGTTGTAGCAATTGATTCAAAATCAAAATCTCCGTGGGTTTTTAAATAATCTTGGGCAATATTGCCTACATATTCGCTTGTCCCAGCGCCAGTGAAAATAACCTTGGTATCCTTATCGAAATTAGCCAAGAACTTTTCAATATCAGCCTTTCTTTCTTCATAAAGTCCGTAAACTTCCTCCCAGGTATCAGCCTGGGCAAAAATCTCGGTATAGGTATTTTTAAAATCTCTTTCTTCTAATTTACTAATATCTAATAACATATGAACCTCCTAAAAAATCCTGTTGTTATAAGTGGTCATTACCATAATTATATATTTCTTATGGATTTATTCAATTATAATTTTCTCTAAGTAAAACTTTAACTTGCCCTTTTAAACCACTTGTCTATATTATTAGATATTTTGGTAGATGTATCTAGATATAACAAAAATATCTCAAAATAAAGAAGTAAAAATTCGCAAAGAATCTACAAAGACCCCACCTCTACATTTTAACTACTTCTGGATAGTCTTTGCCGAAGGTTTCGACACTTGCTTTTTCTATTCTTACGTCTTGTTTTGGCCTGTCTTGCCTGTCGGTTTTGCTTGCTGCAATCTTATCTACCACGTCCATACCCTCGATTACCTTGCCAAAACCAGCATACTGGCCGTCTAGGTGTGGGCTATCTTGGTGCATGATAAAAAATTGGCTGCCGGCAGAGTCTGGCATGAAGGATCTTGCCATGGAAAGGACTCCTCTTTCGTGTTTCAAATTATTTTCAAAACCGTTTTGATTAAATTCGCCTTTAATCGCATAGCCTGGTCCACCCATGCCTGTTCCTTGTGGGTCCCCGCCTTGGATCATAAAGTTTTTTATTACCCTATGAAAGATTAGGCCATCATAAAAGCCCTTATTTATTAAAGAAATAAAGTTATTTACAGTATTTGGGGCTATATCTGGGTAGAGTTCTGCCTTTATTTTGTCTCCATTTTCCATCATGAAGGTTACTATTGGATTTTTGTCTGTCATACTTCCTCCTAGTTTTTAAATGAATGTACAGGGGCTGGTATAAATCCTCCCCTAGAAATCATAATACTCGAATCTGACTCGCCCACATCTATTATAGGGGCATAGCCAAGCAGGCCACCAAATTCAACCTGGTCACCGACGTCCTTGCCTGGAACAGGGATAATCCTTACTGCTGTTGTTTTGTTATTGATAACCCCTAGAGCAGCCTCATCAGCAATCATGGCTGAAATGCTAGCCGCTGTGGTTTTGCCTGGAATGGCTATCATATCAAGACCAACTGAACAAACACAGGTCATAGCTTCTAACTTATCAAAGCTTATCCAACCCTTGCCGGCTGCTTCAATCATAGCTTCGTCCTCACTAACAGGGATAAAGGCTCCTGAAAGACCTCCTACCCTAGAACTTGCCATAATTCCACCTTTTTTAACTGCGTCATTTAGCATGGCAAGAGCAGCAATTGTGCCGTGGCCACCTACCTTATCGATGCCAATTTCTTGTAAAATCCTACCAACAGAATCGCCAATAGCTGGTGTTGGTGCCAAAGAAAGGTCAACTATTCCAAAGTTTTTATTAAGCTTTTTACAAACTTCTTGGCAAACAAGTTCGCCCATTCTTGTGATTTTGAAGGCAGTTTTCTTGATTATTTCATAAATTTCGTTTATTTTTAAATCTTCCTTATTGGAAATAGCAGCCTTTACCACTCCCGGTCCTGAAATACCAACGCTAATTACTGTATCAGCCTCGCCGACTCCGTGGAAAGCGCCTGCCATAAAAGGATTATCCTCAACAGCATTGGCAAAGACAACAAGTTTTGCACAACCAAAAGCATTGTCAGTATTATTTGCCAATTCTTTTATAGTTTTTCCACAAAGTTCACAAGCGTCCATATTGATTCCTGCCTTGGTTGATCCAATATTAATGGAAGCACAAACAAGGTCAGTTTCAGCAAGAGCCCTAGGGATAGATTTGATTAAAATCTCATCGGCAGGAGTCATCCCCTTTTCAACTAAGGCAGAAAATCCGCCAATAAAGTCGATTCCTATATCCTTGGCGGCCCTATCAAGGGTCTTGGCGAAAGGTGTGTAATCATCAAGGTCAGTCGCCGCTGCGATTAGGGAAATCGGAGTAACTGATATCCTGTTATTTACAATTGGGACTCCATAAATATGAGAAATTTCCTTGGAAACTTTTAGAAAATCCTTACTTTCCCTAATAAGCTTGTCGTAAATCTTATCGCAAGCCTTTTTATAATCGGGGTCTATACAATCTAAAAGACTGATTCCCATAGTTAGGGTTCTGATATCGAGATTTTCCTCATCCAGCATTTTTATTGTTTCTAATATATTTGCCTTATCCATCTTAAATCCTATGCATCACATCAAAAACTTCTTCGTTTTGAATTCTAATTTCTAATTTTGTTTCCTTAGACAAGCTATCGAAGTTGGCTGTTATTTCGCTAAAATCAGCATTTGCCTTTGACAAGTCAATATTAATCATGGCTACAAATTTATCATCCATAATGGTTTGGCTCATGTCTAAAATATTTATATTGTACTTGTATAAAACTTCTGTTACTTGGTAAATTATACCCGGTCTATCTTTTCCTATAATTGTAAGTATTGCTTTCATAAAATCCTCCAAGATTATTGTACCACTGATTTATTATATTATTAAGATAAAGGAAGGATTTTCCTCATAATTCTAAAAATTTTTTAGGAATTTATCTTAAAATCTAACAGGTCTATTTTACATACAAAAAAAGCTCAGGAATCCTGAGCTTGTAATTTTAATACCAACCGTTTCTTTGCCAGAAAGCTTGGGCATTTTCCCATGAGCCATATCTTTGTGCTACATAGTTATCTGCTGCTGCCTCTTGTTCAGCTGGACTTGCACCATATTGAATTAGGGCTGGATTTAATTGATACCTACCATAGTAACCACCATTTGGATTGTAGGCTGTATATGAACCACCTGATTCTCTTTGAGCTATCCATTCTTTAGCCCAGCTAGATGAACCTTGGTAAGATTGGTTATTATCTTGGGCTGGCGCTTGTTGATAAGCTGGAGCTTGTTGGGCTGGCGCTTGTTGAACCTGAGCTTGTTGAGCTTGTTCAGATTTAGCTATTTCTTCGTTTCTATCTCTAAAAGTCTTTAGAAGATTGTTGTAGATGTAGCCAACTTTTCCATTTACTTCTACCTTAACAAAACCATTTTCAGCTAATTCTAATGCCTTAACTGGTGTACCCTTATCTAAAACTTCGAATATTTCAGAGTTAAGGTTAGGTTGTTTTCTAAAGTTTGTTGCAGAAACTACTTCTGTTTCTTCTAATATGTGGAAAAGATCAGCTGAAACGTAAGCATCCTTACCTTCATAGTTTATTAATAACCAACCGTCTTTTTTATCCTTGATTTCATATTTTACATCTGCCTTATCTATTAGGCCGATAATATTATCACCAAATTTGCTTTCGCTTCTAACATTAACTCCGTTAGCCATATTTTTATCAATTACAGCGCTTGCTGCATCTGCCGTATTTGCATTTAATCCGAATACCGATGGTATTACTAGTGCTGCCGCTAGGGCATATTTTGTTATAAATTTCATTTTTTCTCCTTATATATATAAACTTATTATTTTCGAAATTTTGCTACAATCTGTAACAATAGTTACAAATTGATAACAATTGCTTATCACGCTACATAGTATATCTATAAATTGTGTGGAAATTATGTAGATTTTATAAATTCTTACAAATTGTTTACATTTCTTTTCTAATATTTGAAGACAAGCCTTTTCATAAGTATATTTTTGTCCTTTACTTGATGGATTTCGTTTAGATTTTTTTATTAATGATGAAAATTAGAAGCAAAATTACTTTTTCTTTAAGAAATTTTTGTTACATTTAGCTTATATTTTGTAACCACTTATCCTTGACGATAGGAATCAAAGATTAATAATAAAATAAATTTTCAAGGTAAAAGTGCTTTAATAAAAGATATATTTGCCCATATTTTTCATATGTAGTAAAATTTATCTATACATATAAAGAAAGAGAGATCCTATGCAGACTGTATATATTTTGTGTGGCGGGCCATCCAGTGAACATGATATTGCCCTTAGAAGCGCCCTTAACATAGTTAAAAACCTTAATAAGGATAAATACGAAAAGAAAATCGTATATATAGATAAAGAGGGGAAATTTTCAAAGACTTTCACAGACTTTAATCCTGTTGACGAATTTTCCTTAGTAAAAAAAATAAATAAATCAAAACAAGAGTCAATTGCGGACTTCCTTTTAGATATTTCAAAAGAAAACTTAGAAACTACAATTGTATTGCCTGTAGTCCATGGCACCTATGGTGAAGATGGAACTATCCAGGGCTTTTTGGATGCAGTAGGTCTTGCCTATATAGGAAACGGCCTACTTTCATCTGCTATTTGCATGGATAAGGTAACAAGCAACGATATTTTTGAAAAATCAAAATTAAAGCAAGCCAAGTACAAGTATTGCTATAAGGAAGACTTTAATGATGATTTTATAGATTCTTGTATCGATTATGTAGGACTTCCTCTCATAGTAAAACCTTCTGCCAATGGTTCTTCTGTTGGAGTTTCAAGAGTTGAGAGTAAAGAAGATTTCAAAAAAGCAGGCCTTGAGGCCTTAAAATACGATAGGAAATTATTAGTTGAAGAATTAATTGTCGGCCAAGAAATAGAACTAGCTGTCCTTGGAGATTCAGATAATATTGATGTATCTGACCCAGCAGCCTATATCACCGACCACGTATTTCTAGACTGGGATGCAAAATATTTTTCAAAATCAACCAGAGAAGAGCTTCCTTATAGGATGGACGAAGAAGATAAGAAAAAAGCCAAGGACTTTGCTAAGGCTTGTTATAAGGCTGTAGGTTGCGAAGGTTTTGCAAGAGTTGATATTTTCTATGGTAAGGATAAAAATTTCTATATTAATGAAATCAACACCTTCCCAGGTTTTACCCCTTCTTCATTTTTTGCTAGGATGGCAATGAATTTATACGGTGTAGATTTTTCAACTATCCTCGATAAATTAATTGAAGATGGTTTTAGGAGAAATAAAAATGATTGAAAAAACTCTTGGCGAAATCGCCCATATGATTGACGGAGAAATTTCTGACGAAAAATTTTCTGATGTAAAAATCAAGGGCATATCTACTGATTCAAGGACAATTGATCCAGGCGAACTCTATATTCCCCTAATTGGTGAAGTCTTTGATGGTAGAATTTTTATCAAAGAATGTGAATCCAAAGGTGCTAAGGCTTTTCTAGCCGATGATCCAGCTAAGGTTAATAAAACTGTTACTATCCCTTATATTAAAGTCACCGATACAAAAAAAGCCCTCCAAGACCTAGCTAGTGCCTACAGAAATGAGATTTCCTGCAAAGTTGTCGCTATCACTGGTTCAAATGGTAAAACTACAACAAAAGATCTTTTATATAAGGTCCTATCAGAAAAATATAAGACCCAAAAAACTATGGGAAACTTAAACAACGATATTGGTGTTCCAAAAACAGTCCTAAGCCTCAATCCTGATACGGAAGTTGCAATTATAGAGCTTGGAACAGATAATTTTGGGGATATTTCCCTTACAAGTCGCATGGTAAAACCTCATATATCCATGATAACAAATATAGGTGATAGTCACCTCCATAATTTAAAAACAAGGTCAGGCATCCTGAAGGCCAAACTAGAAATCCTTGAAGGCATGGATGATGATGGAGTTTTTATCTATAATATAGATGACCCAACCATGAAAAAAGAAATTCCAACTTATGAGATAAGGCAAAAAGTCCTATCCTTTGGCACTTGTGATGAGGCTGATTTCAAGATTAATTTCGAGAAATCACCAGCTTCTAAAATTCGTTTCTCCCACGGCGAAGAACTTTATGAAGTCCCACTAATGGGTGAGCATAATATTTACAACGCAGCTGCTGTTGTGATGATAAGTGCTATGCTTGGTCTTGACAAAAAAACAATTGACGAAGGTTTTGCTAAGGCAACATCAAGCCAAAACAGGACTGAATTATTAGAATTTGACGGCTTTGATGTCCTAGATGATTCTTATAAGTCAAATCCTCAATCCCTCCTTGCTGGTCTTGAAACAGCCTACATGCTTGAAGGCTACAAGAGAAAAATAGTATGTCTTGCAGATATGCTAGAACTTGGTGAGAATGAGGTTGAACTCCACCGCCAAGTAGGAAAGAAAATCGACAGCAAAAAAATTGATTTTTGCCTGTTCTATGGCCCTCTAGCTAAGGAAATGCATGAAGCAAGTCTCGAAAATTTCCCTCCTAACAGATCTCTATACTTTAACCACAAAGACGAATTAATTGAAAAATTAAAATCCCTAGTAATAGGATCAAGCCTTGTCTTTGTCAAAGGTAGCCACGGTATGCACATGGAAGAAATAATAGAATCAATTAAGTATTTTAACATATGAAAGAGGTAGCAATGATTTACACAGTAACCCTAAACCCTTCTATAGATTTATTTGTAGAAGTAGATAAATTAGAACCAGGTTATAACAATAATATCAAAACAGAAAGAACCCTCCCAGGTGGTAAGGCAATCAATGTTTCAAGGATTCTTTCCCAACTGAAAATTCCAACAACAGCCACAGGTTTCCTAGGCTCCTACCAAGGACTTTTTATAAAAGATTGGCTTGAAAAAGAAGATATTATAGTAGATTTTGTAGACATTAAACAATCAAATAGAATTAATATCAAAATTTTTGAAGATAAAAAAGAAACCGTAATCAACTTCCAAGGCCCTACTATTTCATCAGAAGAAGTTGAAGAATTACTTTATTACCTATCTAGGGTTAGAGAAGGCGACACAATTATCTTTGGTGGTTCTGTCCCACCTATGGAAAACGGCGAAGACTCTGATATCTATATCAGAATGGTAGAAATTGCCAAGGCAAACGGAGCCTACTTTATAGCTGACGTTCCAAGCCAATATTTGATGGAAATGATTGAAAAAGGTCCACTCCTTGTTAAACCAAATGGCGAAGATATCGAAGATATTTATAATGTAAAAATCGAAGACAAGATGGACTACATCCCTTACGGCAAAGATATGATCAAAAAAGGAGCCCAATATGTAATAATTTCTTATGGTGAAGGCGGATCAATGTTCTTTACCAGAGACGGCGTATATTCGGCAAAACCAGTAAAAGACGGTAAAGAAATAATCAACACCGTAGCCTGTAGAGATGCCATGATAGCAGGCTTTGTGGGTACTCTTGTAAGAGATAACGACCCAATCGAATCCTACATGGTAGCAGTTGCTTCAGCAAGCGCCACAGCCAAGGTCCTAGACCTACCAACCAGGGATGAAATTGTTGAAATCCTTCCACTTGTGGATATTGATGTAATAGAATAAAAAATAATCGTCCCAGGACTTATAAAAGACGGGACGATTTTTTTATTAAATTTTCTGCTTAACTCATTATGCCAATTCGACAATCAAAAGAAAGAGAAATCTTGTAGTCTCTCCCGTCATTTCTGAAGCCCTAACCACATTCCCAATAGGGAATGTATAGTAGGTCTGATACAGAGGTAGAAATGCGAAGCATTAAGAAATCTCATAAATACGGAACATATATCGATTAGCAAAATTATCAAAAATCAATTTATAATTAAAAATCTCTTTTTTTGTAAAATTTAATGGCGAGTTTAATTGAAATTATAAGAAAAAGAATAACTAGGATTATAAGCCCAATCAAAAGTATTTTTTGGTTTTCTTCTACAAAGCTAATGATTGGTCCAGAATCTTTTATAAAATATCCTCCAACCATTCCTAAGATCCCAATTATAAGTATTGGTAAAAAACCAAAGGTCCTTGCTTTAGCATAGCCATATTTAAAATAAATCGGATATTGGAAACAGATCATCAAGGTAAAGAATAAAAAGTTTATTCCAATCATCTCAAAAATATCCATTCCTATTGGATAATCCTTAACTAAGGCTATAAATAAATAGTAGATTATTCCAAATATACTTACAGATATAAAAATAATATAAGCCATTATATATCTTGCTATAACTAATTCTTTGCTACTAATCCCAAATATCCTATAAAGTCCATCTATACCAGCATTTTCACCAAGCAAAAATGGGTATGATGAAAAAATTATCCCAAATACCATAGCCATAGAAAGTGTAATTACAGGACTGTCCATAATATACATATAAAAAAGTGGAATGAAAGTCATTATAGCAAAATTTTTAATGGTTAGGTAAGGTTTTATCGAAATTATATCCAATTTAATTTGCTTATTTATATTCATTATATCCTCCCATAATAAATCATTATTTGGTCAATACTTGGCACTTCTGCCAGCAAGCTCTCATCCTCTTGGTAATCTTCCCTTAAAATCAGAGCCTCAAAATTATATTGACTCTTTTTTTGCCCATAAATTTTATAGTCTTTTATCTTTTCAAAATCATCAAGACCACCCTTTATGAGTAAAAATTTGTCGTAAAGCTCATCTTTACTGCCTTCAAAGACGATTTTCCCCTGGTCTATAAAGACAATATAATCGGCAATCCTATCTAGGTCTTGGGTAATGTGGGTAGAAAACAAAACTGTATGGTCAGGATCTTCCATAAAGTCCAAAATAATATCCACAAGTTCATCCCTCATGGCAGGGGTGCTTGCGTCCTGCGGAGCTAAACCCCTGAAGCGACCAACAATCATTCGC
>NZ_CAUPHG010000044.1:0-13745 GCF_963510915.1 uncultured Anaerococcus sp.
AGGGCCAACATAAAGTCTTTGTTCATAATATCTCCTTTTAGAACACTATCTCTATCTTAATTTCCTTGATATCTTTTTTATCTATCTCAATATCTTCGCCATCTTTTTGGGCAAAAACTATAGAATTTTCTTTGATATCTTTCACCTTTGCAAGGATAGGATCGCCGTTTTTTAGCTTAATCTTTAATAGCTCATCCTTGTTTCTAATGAGGTCTCTATCTGTCTTTAGCGGTCTAGATAAATCTTGAGAGGATACTTCTAGGTAATAAGAATTTTTAATCAAGTCTAGTTCATCTAGCCTCTCATCAAGAAATCCGCTAACCCTCTCACAGTCATCAATTGTAATTCCTTCTTCCTTATAAATATAGAAAATCAACCTATGACCGTCTTTACCACCTACGAATTCAAGGTCGACAAGCTCATAACCGAGATTTTCTATTTCGCCTTCTAAGGCAGTTCTTAATTTTTCTAATAAATCCATCTCAATTCTCCCCTAACATCAAAAAAAAGTGGAATTTCCGCCCCACTCTTACTAAGCATACTATACTTTCTTATCAATAAATATCAATCTTTTTAAAAATAAATAATAAGCAAGCAAGAACTTATTTTTTGTATTATATTTTATTTATAACTAGTATCTATGAAAATGGTTGTGGTGTTGATATTTGCATATAAGTCTTGTTTTATTTTTAGAATTATTCTATAATAAAGATATGATAATAAATAAAGGAGGACACAATGACACTATTTATTATTGGACTTATTATTTTATTAGGAGGAGGATTTTTCTATTCAAAGTATGTTGAAAGTCAACTAGAACCAGATGATAGAGAAACTCCTGCAGTCAAAAAAGCCGACGGTGTCGACTTCGTAGTTATGAGCAAGACCAAAAACTGGCTTATTAACCTACTAAATATAGCAGGTACAGGACCTATCTTAGGACCTATCCAAGGTATCCTTTTTGGCCCTATCGCTTTTTTAGCCATTCCTATTGGTTGCGTTATTGCAGGTGCTGTTCATGACTTTATGACAGGTTTCATCTCTATGAGAAACGGTGGTAGCCAAGTACCAAAACTCGTTGGTAAGTACTTAGGTGGTGGCGTTAGAGTATTCTATAACGTAGTTATCGCTATCCTACTTCTTCTAACTGGTGTTGTATTTGTTTACACCCCTGGAGATTTAATTGCTAAGTTTGTTTTAGGAAAAGACCCACAAGGCGCAGTTATTTGGATTATCTACGCTGTCATATTTGCTTACTACATACTTTCTACAGTAATGCCTATTGATAAGGTAATCGGTAGAATTTATCCTATCTTTGGTGCTTTCCTAATCATTTCTGCTATCGGAGTTTTATTTGGTATCTTAACCCGTGGTAGCGGACATTTAGCTTTCGAAGGTCAAGGACTTCTTGCCCAACATCCAAAGGGACAAAAATTCATCCCAGCCTTCTTCATTACAGTTGCCTGTGGTATCTTATCTGGTTTCCACGGTTCCCAAGTAACCCTTGTTTCTAGGACAGTTAAGTCTGAAAGAGAAGCTAGGATGACCTTCTACTCTACAATGATAGCCGAAGGTTTTATAGCTATGATTTGGGCAGCTGGAGCTATGGTTCTATTCTCCTCTGGAGAAAGTGCTCTTGATACTCCTGGTACAATCATGGTTGGTAATATTTCCAAATACTTCATGGGTAATATTGGAGGACTTCTTGCCATTATCGGTGTAATAGCACTTCCTATCACATCTGGTGATACAGCTTTCAGATCTTTAAGACTAATAATCGCTGAAGAAATGAATATCGATCAAAGAAATCCTGCTAAGAGAGCAGTCCTTGCTGCCGTATTATTTATTCCAGCAGCAGGTATCCTATACTTTGCAAAAATTAACCCAGATGGATTCAACCTACTTTGGAGATACTTCGGATTTACAAACCAATTCGTTGCTATCTTTGCCCTTGCAGTTGCAAGTGTTTACTTAATGTACACAAATAAAAATTACCTAATCACCTTAATACCAGGTGCATTTTACTGCTTCGTAGTATTCTCATTTATTATAAATGCAGACCCAATCGGATTTAGGCAACCATACACTATTGCCTACCCAGTAGCAGCAGTAATTACTGTTTTGTATGTAATTTGTGTAATACAACTAGGCAAGAAAAATAGAGCTCGAATTGAATCTATAATTTTAGATTAAGATAAAAAAGAGGGTGGCTAATGCCACTCTTTTTTAATATAATAAACTCAGGAGGGCTTATGAATTTTATTTTAACTGAAAAGGCAAAAGATTTTGCCAATAAAAAACATATTAAAGAAATATTTATTAATCCAGACCTTGATAGCAAGGAAACTTGCTGCACTATCGGGACTGTGGATTTTGACGTTTCAACAAAGCTAATAGGCAATAAGGATGCCTACAAAAAATATACAGATTCTAATGTAGATATCTATATCAACCCAAATTTCTTTTCCTTTGTGAAAGATGATATGGAAATTGAGATTTCTGCCTTTGGAATTGGCTCATTTAAAAAACTTTATATAAAAACAGAAATAAACACAATCGAGAGATAAAATGGATAGATTTTATAAAAATATAGAAGACTTTAAAAATAAATATCCTCTTGAAAAAGACCTAGAAGACAGGATTCCTAATCCAAAATTTTTATATTTAGGAAATACAGTCTTAGAAGAAGCCATTGCTGCCATTCTTGCTGGTAAAAATCTCCTCTTGGTTGGAGATAAGTCTACCGGCAAAAATGTCCTTGCAGAAAATTTATCCTACATTTTTTCTAGACCTATGTGGAACATCTCCTTCCATGTAAGCGTTGATGCCTCAAGTCTAATCGGCGATGACACCTTAAAATCAGGCGACGTTGTATTTAGGGAAGGACCCATAAGTCTTGCCAGCCGCTATGGTGGTTTTGCTATCTTAGATGAGATAAATATGGCAAAAAACGAAGCCATGGCAGTCCTCCACTCTGTTCTTGATTACAGAAGAAAGATTGATGTACCAGGCTACAAGCTTATTAATGTCAACCCTGCCACTCGCTTTATAGCAACAATGAACTATGGCTACGAAGGTACTCGTGACCTAAATGAAGCACTTTTATCAAGGTTTGCTATTATCAAAATGCCAAGGATTTCTGTTGACAACCTAAAACGACTAATCAAAGACCACCACCCAGAGCTCAAAGAAGTTTTTATAAATGATTTGTCAAACTTTTTTAAGGACCTAATTGATAAGGCAGATGCCCACGAAATAACAAACACCGCCCCTGACCTAAGAGGAATATTTGATGCCCTTGACCTAGTTGAGGAAGGACTCGAATTTAAGGAAGCAATAAGACTTTGTCTAATAAACAAAATTTTCGATGACTATGAAGCTGATTTGATAGAAGATTTATTAAAATCGAGGTTTTCTGATAATATTTACAAAAAAGATCTTACAAATGAATAAAAACCAGAAAAAACTTCATGAAAATAGAATAAATAACCTTCAATGGGCGGGCGCTACTAATTACAATTTTGAGAATTTTATTATAGGAGAAAATATTGACGGGAATCCCGATTTCTATCTTAACCTAATTATTGGCATAGCTATAAAATACCTAGGCGAAAAAGCAATACGAAATCTTTTTGACTTGTGGGCCTACAATCCAAGACGTGACAGGTATGACCTTGCCCTAATTTATATCCTAGAAGACTTTGCCTACAAAAAAGAAATTGGCCAAAGGCCTATCCTAGAGTCTCTTAGAAAGGTCTATGCAAAAAAATTCCTAGATGACAGATATGATCTACAAAGAAGGAGCCTTGCCCTTAGACAAAATACAATTTATAGGCTTGAGCTTATCAGAATGAAGGAAATTTTGGGTCTTAATTATGGAAAGCTTTCAAAAAAAGACCTAGACCTTTATAAAAATTTATACCTTCCTTGCGATACTATTGAGTCTAATTTGGAAAAAAGAGTTGTTAATCTTTTTAAAACTTATTTATCTTATAGGGAAAATGACTTTCTCAAAAAATTTCCATCACTAAATTTGTCTTTTTTTGAAAGTGCAGGCATGGTAAGCCTTGAAAGATCAAATATGCCGGCAAGTTTTGCTGGTAAAAGTCAAAAATCTTTAGCTCTTGGAAGCCTCATACTAAATTTTAAAATCAAAAAACGCAGAGAAAGCCTTGCTTACATAGAAAAAACCTTTGGTAAATCTCTTTTTAGCGAAAATATTAGGCTTGGAATAGAAAGAGACCTATGCACCGACAGTCACAAAAAGTCAAGACTTTTTTATACAAGAGGAATTACAGAAAATGATAAGGACCTCGACCAAGTTCTCAATAAAAAAATCATAAATAGACACCTCTTAAAATTTAAAGAAAATAAGACTGCCTATACTAGGGCCATTTCTGTCTTGTCTAAAGAAATAAAACTCAAGCTCAATCTTAGCTCTTCCTTTGATGAGGACCTTGCTTCAAGGGGCAGACTTGTGCCTAGGCTTGCATACAAGGCTGAAATTACCGATAAGGCTAGGATATTCAATAAGAAAACCTTAGTTTCTGACCCATCCATGAAAGTTGACCTCATAGTTGATGGATCAGCCTCCCTCCTTGATAAGGAGTCTGAAGTCGCCATCGAAGCCTACATCTTAGCCAAATCATTGGAAAACAACAATATCTTAAATAGGGTCATATCTTTTCAGACCGTTGGGGACTTTACTATCCTAACTATTCTCAAAGACTACGATGAAAAAGCTGATATGAAGAAAATTTTCCGTTTTAAGGCTATGGGTTGGAACAGGGACGGACTTTTCTTCCGTGCCTATGGAGCAATCCTAGATAAGGATATCAAATCTACTCTTGGCCTTATTATTACAGATGCCAATCCCCAAGACATAAAGCCCCTAATAAGTAAAGGATTTAGGCTCAATAAACCCTACCAAGATCAAATAGGTCTTGCTGACGCAAAGAAAAACTTAGCCATTCTTAGAAAAAAGGGCCTCAAGCTAGCAGCAATCATAAATGGTGACCATGATGAAAATACCAAAAGCCTTTACAGGAATAATTTCATTAAAATCTACAAAGCAACCGAAATTGCTAGAGCCTGTGGCAAATTTATAAAAAAACAAATAACTTCCTTAGATAAATAAGCTAGAAAAATTATAAAATCTTTCACGAATTAAACCTCTGACCTTTTTATAATTTTCTAGCTTTTTTATGTGCATTTAACCCTTTATGATTGTACTTTCCTATTGTAGGCAATTTTTAATCGTGTTATAATATTGATATAGATTATCAGTTGCGAAGGAGGACTTATGATTGAAATAAAAAATTTGTGCAAAAGTTATGGCCAAGGTCAAGCTAAGATTGATGTTCTAAAAAATATTGACCTTGAAATAGAAGATGGAAAAATAATCTGCATCCTAGGACCATCTGGGTCTGGTAAGTCCACCCTACTAAATATTATCGGTGGTATTGAAACTATCGATAGAGGCGAAGTTAATATCGCTGGGGAAAACCTTGCCAGCATGAGCAAAAAAGAATTAGAATCATATAGACGTGATAAGTTAGGTTTTGTTTTTCAATTTTATAACCTAATTAGCGACCTAAATATTTTAGAAAATATAGAAGTAGGAAAATTTTTGGCAAAAGATCCTCTTGATATAAACAACCTTGTCGAAGACTTGGGAATAAAAGATCAACTTTATAAGTATCCAAATGAAGTTTCGGGTGGTCAAGCACAGAGAACCTCTATTGCCAGAGCCCTTATCAAAAGGCCAGAGCTTTTAATTTGTGACGAGCCTACAGGTGCACTAGATTATGAAAGCGCTAAGGAAGTTTTGTCCTTAATAGAAAAAATGAATAAGACCTATAAGTCAACCATCCTTATAGCTAGCCACAACATTCAAATAAGTAAAATGTGCGATTATATCCTAAATATCCACAATGGCATGGTAAAGTCATATGTCAAAAACGATAAAAAAATTCAAGCAAAGGATGTGACCTGGTAATGAAAAACCCAATTTACAAAAGAGCTTACAGGCAAGTTTACTTTCATCCTTCCAGGGTCTTGCCTATCTTCCTTGCTCTTATCTTTATAATTATTTTTTCTTCATCATTTTTTACTGCCCAAGACTCAACAAAAAAGTTGTATTACGAACTTATTGACAAGGGAAGGGTTGAGGATGGGAATTTTACTTGCCTAGATAAATTAGATGACCAAAGTATTAAAGATTTGGAAAAGAAAAATATAAACCTATCCGAAAATTTCTACCTACAGGCAAAGGCTGGTGATAATAAAACCCTTAGAATATTTGAAAATAGGGAAAAAATAAATATCCCATCTATCCTCACAGGAAGCCTTGCCAAAAAGAAGGGCGAAATTGCTCTTTCTGCAAATTATGCCAGGGCCAATGATTTAAAAGTTGGAGATATGATAAGACTTGAAAGGAAAGATTATAAAATAGTTGGTCTTATCGCTCTTCCAGATTATTCCACCCTTCTTAAAAACAATAGTGACCTTGTCATGGACCCTGGATTTTTTGGAGTAGGTCTTGTGGCAAAAAATTCTCTAAAAGACCTATCAGAACAAATTACCTACCAATACTCCTACCATGATAAGGAGGACTTGACAAAGGCTGATGCAAAAGATAAGCAAAAAGACTTGCTAAAAATTGTAAATAAAAAAAATATGGTCACTGATTCCCTATTAAAATTTGACAACCAATGCATCAGGTTTTTTATTGAAGACATGGGCGGTGATGTGCCAATGATGACATCACTTATGGTTGTCTTGGTTATAGCCATTGCCTTTATAAGTGCCATCCAAGTTAAAAGTCTTATCGAAGAAGAAGCTCCAATAATTGGCACTCTCCTCGCTTCAGGTTACAAAAAAAGTGAGCTGAGAAAATCTTATATGCTAATGCCTATATTTATCACCCTAGTCGCCTGTCTAATCGGCAATATCATTGCCTATACCTTTGCCTACAAGACTTATACAAGCCTCTACTACAAGTCCTACGACCTACCAAAATTCGTGGTTTCATTTAACCTTAGGTCCTTTATGCTAACAAGCCTTATTCCACTATTGATATATTTAATAATCAACTATCTTGTAATAAGTAAGTCTCTTAGCCACAAGGCCATTGATTTTTTGCGAAATACAATCAAATCACCTAGGGCGAGAATGAGAGTACGATTAGATAAATTCACCTTTATTAATAAATTTAGGTTGAGGGTTCTCCTTGCAAATAGGCTAAATATTATTAGCCTAATCTTTGGTATAGGCCTTGCCAATATCCTCTTGATTTATTCTATAGGAGTAAAGCCTATTTTTATAGACTATGCAGAAAAGGTTAAAAATTCTATGAAATATGACCATACCTATATAGTAAAGGCTCCTGATCCAAACATCAAGGCTGATAAGATTTCTATGACAAACTTTGACCTAGTAGCTTATAATATGAAAAAAGTCCCATGTCTGGGAGTGGATTCCGATTCAAAATACAAGGACTTGGATATTAAAGATTTGGATAAGAAAGATGTAATAATTTCAAACGGTCTCGCCAAGGTTTATAAGTTAAAAGTAGGTGATAAAATCGAAGTTATAGAAAATTTCAACTATGAAAAGGTAAAACTTGAGATAAAATCAATAGATAAGTCCAACAACCAATTTCAAATCCTCGGCAAAAGAGAAAATATAAATAAAATTCTTGGTCAAAACAAGGATTATTTCAACGCCTACGGATCAAAGCAAAAACTAAGTATAGATAAAAATCTCCTAGTTAGTGAAATTGACAAGGAAGAAATGAATAAATTTATGGCACACTTCCTAGATTCTTTTGGCGGTGTCTTTGATAGTCTCCTAGTCATTACCCTCGCCTTTTACCTTATCATTTCCTATTTGGTTACAAGCCTAATCATAGATAAGTCAAAGACAAATATTTCTTACCTAAAAGTCTTTGGGGTGAGAGATAGGGAAAGTACAGCTGTTTATACAAATCCTATCTTCCTAATCCTTCTTGTCTTTGAAATAATAATGATACCTGTCATGGACTTTTTAATTAAAACTATGACAAAGCATGCTATCACAAAATTAGATGCCTATGTTGAGATAATTATCCCAATCTCTAGTTTTACTAAGGCCATTGCCCTTAGTTTAGTAATTTTTATCATAGTCCAATTTTTAGAAAAGAGAAAAATTTCAAAAATAGATATGGTGAAAGAATTAAAAATAATTAACGGTTAAAAAAACTGTTGGAAGAAGCGAAACTTCTCTCCAACAGTTTTTTCTTATAACAAGCCATCAAAAAGACTCATTTGATTTTCTTCTTGGATACCGTTTATAATTCCCAAATCTTTTAGGCTCTTGAGAGCATTTTTATTAACCGAAGTCCTTGCCATCAAGTCCTCAATCGAAATAAAGTCTCCTTTTGTCCTTTCTTCTACTATATCCTTCGCCATAGCCTCGCTCACATCATCAACTGCAGCCAAAGGTGGAAGGATTTGTCCATCCTTTATCAAAAATTTTGTAGCATCTGACTCGTAAATATCAGCCTTTGTGATTTTTATCTCCCTGGCGTGCATTTCTTCAGCTACTTCTAAAACTGTTCTTAAATCACTATCCCTCTTGCTTATATTAAACATTTCCTTATAAGAGTTTAGCGCCATCTGTACTGACTCAAGACCAGAAAGAATTGTTGAGTAAGTGAAGTCTCCTAATTTTGATGAAAAATATGATGCATAGAAGGCTTCAGGATAATAAACCTTATAATAGGCAATCCTGTAGCTCATCAAGCAATAAGCAACAGCGTGTGCCTTTGGGAAAAGATAGGCTATCTTGAGACAAGAATCTATATACCAATCCTTAACCCCATTTTCTCTCATATAATCAATCTCTTCTTCGCTAAGGCCCTTGCCCTTACGAACTTTTTCCATAATCATGAAGGACTTTTTCTTATCAAGGCCCTCTTGGATAAGGGCATTCATGATGTCATCCCTGGTTGAAATAATTTCATTAAAGTCTGCTGTGTTTGACTTGATTAGGTCTTGGGCATTGTTTAACCACACATTTGTACCATGAGATAAACCAGAAATCCTCGCCATCTCCGAAAACTTTTTAGGATAGGTATCTTTAAGCATACCACGAACAAAATTTGTTCCGAATTCTGGTATGCCAAGGGTGCCTATATCGTTATTTGAAAAATCATGCTTGATTTTAAGTGGCTCTGTAGATGAGAAAATTTTCATAACATCTATATCGTCCATCTTAATCTTTAGTGGGTCAGTCCCTGTAAGGTCTTGGAGGTTTCTGATTACAGAAGGTACATCATGACCCAAGAGATCCAGCTTCAAGAGGGTTTCTTCCATAACCCTGTATGGGAAATGTGTGGTCTTATTGCCGCTAGCTGGGTCATCTGCTGGATATTGGATTGGACAAATATCAAAAACTTCTATATCATCTGGCACAACTATAAGACCACCCGGGTGCTGACCTGTTGATCTTTTTACATCTTTAAGGCACCTTTGAAGTTTCCTTACCTGAGCGTTTGTTAGGCTTAGGTTATTTTCTTCCATGTATTTTTTTATATAACCAAAGGCAGTGTTGTCTTGGATTTTTCCAATTGTTCCTGCCCTAAAGACCTTGCCCTCACCAAAAAGCTCTTCGGTATACTTGTGGATAGTAGGTTGGTATTCGCCAGCAAAGTTTAAGTCTATATCAGGCTCCTTATCACCTTCAAAACCTAAAAAGACTTCAAATGGGATGTTGTGACCGTCCTTGTGCATTGGTGTACCACATACTGGACAATTTTTGTCTGGATAATCTATACCAGATCCTAACAAGTCTTCTTCAAAAAATTCTGAATGTTTGCAAGATGGACAAATATAGTGAGGTGAAAGTGGGTTTACTTCTGTAATATCAGCCATGGTTGCCGCAAAAGATGACCCAACTGAACCCCTAGATCCAACCAAATATCCATCCTCATTTGATTTTTTTACAAGCTTTTGGGCGATGATATATAAAACTGCGTAACCGTTTGAAATAATTGAATGAAGCTCCCTATCTAGCCTGTCTTGGACAATTTTTGGTAAAGGATCGCCGTAAATTTCGTGGGCCTTTTTAAAGCAAGTATCCCTTAGCATTTCCTCAGAACCTGCGATTTTTGGAGGGAAGGTTCCGTGAGGAATTGGCCTTATATCCTCAAGAGTGGCCACTATTTTCTTTGGATTTCTAATTACAAGTTCATAGGCCTTAGAATCTCCAAGATAAGCAAAGTCTTTTAGCATCTCATCTGTAGTCCTCAAATAGTATAGAGGTCTATTTTCCTTGTAGAAGAAGAAAGATCCTTTTTTAAGTACATTTCTAAGCTTGTAATCACCTGGTTCTAGGTATCTAACCCCACCTGTGGCTGCGACTAACTTCTTATTAGCCTCTCCAAAATCAATTATTTTTTGGTTTATTTGCTTAACTTGGGCTAGGGAGTCGATTTTACCACTTTCTACCTTATCCAAGAACATAGAAACCGGCTCTACCTGATAAAAATCAAAAAGGTCTAGTACTTTTTTTATTTGCCTATCACTTCTATCATTTAGGATATATTCAAAAAGCATACCCTCTGCTCCGCCACCACCTAAAACCAAACCTTCTCTGTATTTTTCAAGAATAGACATAGGTGTTCTGGCTTCGCCATTTGCCATGTGATTCATCCTTGATTCTGAAATTAACTTATAAAGATTTTTAAGACCAGTCTTATCCTTGGCAAAAGCTAGGGCAGAAAAAGTTTCATGCTTTGCCTTTGGATAGTTTGTCTTTAGAGTATTAATCTTTGAAATATCAAGGTCTTCCTCTTCCATAATCATCTTATACATCTTGATAAATATTTGAGCAGTGGCTCTGGCATCGTCGCTTGCCCTATGGTGGTTAAAGGCTGGTATATCAAGCTTTCTTGCAATCTTATCAAGTGAGAATTTTCCCATATCATCAAAAAGTGCACGAGCCATTGGAAGGGTATCTAAGTATATTGGATCAAATTTAAGCCCCAATCTCTTAGCGTTTTCTCTTATAAAACCAACGTCAAAATCTGTATTTTGACCAACAATTAGACTATTCCCAACAAATTCTAAAAATCCTGGCAAGACATCTGCGATTTTTGGCTTATCAGCTAGCATTGCATCAGTAATACCTGTAATTTCTACGATTTTTTCAGGTAGGATTCTTTCTGGATTTATTAGTTGATTGTAAGTTTCAGTTATTTCTCCATTTTCTACTTTGACAGCACCAATTTCTGTAATAGCATCCCTGTATTTTAGAAGGCCTGTAGTCTCTATATCGAAAACCACAAAAGACCCATCTTCTAGGTTTTTAAAGCTTGGCACTTCCTTATCCGAAAGGTTTGTCAAAATCCTTAAATCATCTTCTACAAGGAGGAGTTCCACGCCATTTAGAACTCTGATTCCATTTTTCTTATAGGTATCATAAACATAAGGCAATACTTGGAGGTTTTCGGTATCGGTAATACCAATTGTATCCCAACCCCACTCTTTGAGGACTTTTAAAAGGACTCCGTCATCCACAAAGCCGTCTAGGTTGGTATATTTTGAATGAAGTTCAAGTTCAAATCTCTTATCTGCTGCCAAATCTACTTTCTTTGAAATCAAAGCATTTGTCAGAGAATTAACCATAAAAACATCTTCTTTGGAAAAGTCATCAAAGTTTAAAACTCCCTCAACTTGAACAGCCATCCCTTCCTTTAATTCTTCTAATTTGAAGTTATTCTTCTTATTGGCAAAAAGTTTGCAGGAAATTGCGTCAGTCTTATCTTCCAAATCGAAAGTATAAATAAAATAACCAGATTTTGTTTCATTACAGTTAAGACCAAAAATGGTTCCAATTAGGGAATTTGTCATACCTTTTTTGTCGTATATATCCTCGATTTGGATAGGGTCAGCCTTGATTTTTCTTCCAAAGTTAAGGCCATCAGTCTTCTTAGCCTCTTCTTTTTCCTTTTGCTTGGTTTGATAATTTAAAGCTTGGGCAATTTTCCTTTGTAGTTGGGCTTCCTTGGCCCTTTTTAAATCGTCAAAAGCTGAAGATTCTCCTGCTTGCCTACTAAGGTCTTCTTGTGAACTTTCCTCATCTTGAAAACTCTCATCATCAGCAGGCTCTTCGTCATCTTCGACAGGTTCTCTTTCTTCTACCTCTTCGTTAATAGCTTCTTCCTCTGAGATTGAATTTTCAAATTTATTTCCCATAGAAACTGGAATTTCTTCCTCGCTTTCCGACTCTTTTTTCAAAAGGTCATCTTGGCGCAAATCCTTAGAGAAATTTTCATCTAAATCTTCTTTAATATCTATGATACTAGCTTTGTCATTTCCAAAATTTCCCTTAGCTGAATAATAAGACGCATTTTCTCTTGGCTTAGGCTCTGAAATATTCTCATCCCTAAAAACTAAGTCATTAAGATTATCAGGTACGTCTTCGTATTCAAATTCGCCTTCATATTCTGGGATATAGTCGTCAAAGTCTTTTACTATTATTTTTTCATAGGAAATTTTAAGGTCAACAAAATCAAAATATTCCCTCAAATCTTCCTCAAGAGCAGAATCAAGTGGATTTTCTGATTTTATTTTTATATCTAGTAGGTTCTCTTTTTGGTAAAAAATCGCACTTACAATAGTATATAAATTTTTTTCTACATTAATTAATCTTGCCAGGTCAATTTTCATTTTTCTCTTCTTTTAAAACTTCAATCAAGGTATCAACTATCTCTTCTTCTTTTACTTTCTTAACAGTCTTGCCATTTTTAAACAAAAATCCCATGCCTTTTGCGGCAGAAATCCCGTAGTCAGCTTCTTTTGATTCGCCAGGTCCATTTACCGGACAACCCATTATGGCAACCTTAGCATTGATATCAAGACCTTTTGATTTTTCTTCAACTTCTGCTACTATATTTGGCAAATCAACACTTGTACGGGAGCAAGTCGGACAAGAAACTATATCAAGCCCATCACGTCTAAGACCAAGAGCCTTTAAAATTGCCTTGCCAGCTCTTACTTCCTCAACAATATCTCCTGTGATAGAAACCCTCAAAGTATCTCCAATTCCGTCTTTAAGGAGAGATCCTATTCCAATTGATGATTTGACGAGAGCTTGGTAAAGTGGTCCTGCTTCGGTCACTCCTAGATGCAAAGGATAATCGACTTTGGATGACAAGAGACTATAAGCATCAATCATGGTATTTACATCAGAAGATTTTACAGAAATTTTTATGTCATGAAAATCCATGTCTTCTAGGATTTTTACCTCTTCTAGAGCACTTGCTACAAGAGAATCCTTGTTAACGCCGCCAAAGCGATCAATAACTTCTCTAGAAATCGAACCAGAATTAACCCCAATCCTTATTGGAATTTGTCTTTTCTTACACTCTTCAACAAGGAGGGCAACCTTATCTCTACCTCCTATATTGCCTGGGTTGTACCTTAAACAATCGCAACCATTTTCTACTGCTGCAAGGGCGAGCTTATAATCAAATTGGATGTCCGCTACAAAAGGAATATGAGTAAGACTTTTTATCTTAGGAATCGCCTTAGCATCTTCGATTGTATTTATAGCCGACCTTGAAATGTCACATCCTTCTTTCTCAAGTGCCTTTATTTGCTTAACTACAGCCTCTACATCACTTGTCTTCGCTGTTGTCATTGATTGGATAGAAATAGGAGAGCCGCCACCAACAGCAACATCTCCTACAAAAATTTTTC
>NZ_CAUPHG010000045.1:0-13731 GCF_963510915.1 uncultured Anaerococcus sp.
CTATCAGATTAGAAAATGAAGCAGACGGCAGGGAAATTTTTGCTAGCTTGTCAGAAAAACTCGGCTACCTTGAAATGTTTAGCCAAGAGCCACCAAGCCTAAATGAAATCTTTGCAAGAAAGGTGGAAGAAAATGAATAGAAAATTAATAGTCGCCCTAGACTCCTTCAAAAAACAAATAAAATCTCCTGCCTTTTGGGCCATGGTATTTATCCCTATCCTTGTCATGCTAGTGCCTGTGGGAATTAATTATTTCCTTGCAAAATCAGATGCGGCAAAACTTGGTAGTGACGGCAATAAATATCAAATAGTAGCAGATGAAAATATTAGTCCATTTTTTAAGGGGATGGAAAGTGAATATAAATTAGTTTCAAAGGATGAGGCAGAAAAGGATTTAAAAGCAGAAAAAATTGAGTCTTACGGAGAAATTTCTGAAGAAAATGGTCAGGTAAAACTTACTATCGAGACAAAAACTATGGACGCTAAGGCGCTTTCTAAATTACCCCTAGTCGCAAATGAGCTTCAAAATGCTATTAATATAAAAAATGCTGACTTAAATGAACATCAAGTTGGGATTTTTGCGACTAAGGCAGATATAGAAATCAACCAAATTGACAAGGGCAAGAGCCTTATGGTTTACGCTTCCTATTTCATCCTTTTGATGTTTATGTACTTTATGCTAATCATGTACTCAAATGTCCTAGTTGTCGACATAGCCACAGAAAAAGGCTCAAAGATGATTGAATTTATCTTTTCGTCAGTATCTGCCAAAGACTACTTCGCAGGGAAGATTTTGGGCAATTTCTTAGCCATTATAGTCCATTCGATAATCTATATAATTTTGGGATCAATTTCCTACTTTATTGCCAAATCCAAGGGACTTTTGGGTATGATAAAAATCGACTTTAGCCTTGACCAAAGAAGTCTTATAGTAATTGGAGAGATATTTATATTTATAATTCTTTCCCTTTTGGCCTATATGATAATATCCGCCATGCTGGGCTCTCTTGCCAGCAAACAGGAAGATGCGTCAAAAGTCGCCAGTCCTTTGATGATCACAATCGTAGGAGCCTTTATGGTTGCTATGATTTTTATGAATCGTCCTGTAAATCTATTTGTAAAAATTGCTTCCTATGTTCCATATATTTCCGTATTTTTCATGCCATTGAGGTTGATAAAGGGAAATGCAGGAATAATGGAAGGTGGGATTTCCATAATGATTTTAATGCTAAGTCTTTATGTTTCCTACATTCTAGCATCAAAGGTTTATAAAAAACACATCTTAAATTATCAAACATCTTCGTTTTTCACTAGAAAAAGAAAATAAAAATCAAAGGAGCTTAGGCTCCTTTTTTGTAAAAATATTTTTCTTGATCAGGGAGCGAAGCGTATGTTTTTGTAAAGAAGAACTAGGCTCTTTATGTTGATTTTTAACCTCATTTACTAGATAATAATTATATGGAAGTTAATAAGAAAAGCCTAAAATTTAAGCTATAATTTTTAGAAATATTTTTAAATTAAAGGGTTTGTATTAAGAAATGGAGAAAAATATGCTAGGAAACGACCTACTAATAGCGACAAGTTTTATCCTCGCAGTCATATCTTTGATATGTCTCTTATTTACTCAAAAAAAGCTTATTTTTGCTGGGATTTCTGTTTTGCTTTTTGCTTATTTTTACTTCGCCAACGCCAAGTATAATATAGCAGATAACATTACAGTCCTAACCTTCATAGTTGGGATTTCCCTATTAAGTCTTGAGCTTTTTATTCCTAGCTTTGGAATAATTGGTGTGTCAGGTCTTGCCCTTACGACTTATTCGGTGATGGATTGTTTCGCCAATCCTCAAACTGGATTTTTTGTAATAATTGCCACAGGCCTTGCTGTTGTTATTACAATGACAATTTTTGTAAAGCTTGGCTTTAGGGCAAACTTGTTTGATTCTTACGTCCTAGACGTCAAGGAGAAAAACAAAAATAAAGTCTATAAGTATAAGGATATGACTAAGCTTATAGGCAGTGTTGGAATTACTAAGTCTATCCTAAGACCTACTGGCAGGATAGAAATTGACGGAGAAGTTTATGACGCTATGGCCAGGGCAGAATTTATCGAAAAATCAAAGGTGATTTCTGTTATAGATGTTAAAGATGGCCACATTATAGTAAAGGAGATGTAATGGAATTTATAATGATGGGACTAATTTTTGTATTAGTCGTAGTATTTTTTACAATGGTACCAGTTGGTCTTTGGATCACAGCAAGGTTTTCTGGCCTTAAAATTTCTATGGCAAGCTTAGTTGCGATGAGATTTAGGAGGGTTTCTCCATCTAAAATCGTAAATGCTATGATTAAATCTCACCAAGCAGGCATCCATATTGCCACAAATGACCTTGAAAGCCACTACCTTGCAGGCGGTAATATCAACCAAGTTGTTGACGCACTTATAGCAGCAGAAAGGGCAAATATCGACCTTTCTTTTGAACAAGCTGCAGCTATTGACCTTGCAGGTCGTAACGTATTTGAAGCAGTTCAAGTATCTGTAACACCAAAGGTAATCAACACTCCAACCATAGCAGCTGTTGCCAAAAATGGTATCGAAGTAAAGGTAATTGCCAAGGTAACAGTTAGGGCAAATATAGAAAGACTTGTCGGTGGTGCAGGCGAAGAGACCATAATAGCCAGAGTTGGCGAAGGTATTGTAACCACAGTTGGTTCTTCAGAAACCCACGCAGAAGTTTTGGAAAATCCAGACAACATTTCTCAAACTGTATTAAACAAGGGACTTGACTCTGGTACAGCCTTTGAGATCTTATCAATCGATATAGCAGATGTGGATGTTGGAAGAAATGTAGGCGCTGAGCTTCAAAGAGACCAGGCAGAGGCTGATAAAAATATTGCCCAAGCCAAGGCAGAAGAAAGACGTGCCCAAGCTATCGCCCTAGAACAAGAAAACAGGGCCAAGGTAGTAGAAGCAGAAAGTGAGATTCCACTTGCTATAGCCCAAGCCTTCAAAGAAGGAAATCTTGGAGTTATGGATTATTATAACCTACAAAATATCAAGGCAGACACAAAGATGAGACAGTCAATCTCAAACGATGAGGCTGACCTAGATGTCAAATAAAAATAAGTCTTTCCTTTCTTTTTTGGATAATCTCGCAGAAGAGATTCAGGCAGAAAATGAAATGAGAGAGGCCTACAAGAAAATAGAAAAAAACCCATTTAAGGTTCAAAAAAACGTAAGGAAGAGTCCTTCTATTATTGGATTTCTAAATGATTTGGTAGAAAATATGGAATTAGATCAACACCAAAGCCAATCCAAACCGGATTTAGAAGCCCAAAGAAGATTAAAATCAGAACTCAGAACCAAACAAGCAGAAAAATTCAAAAAGCCTGAAGAGGGAGATTCTGCTGCCTTAAAAAGACTAAAAGAGGCAGAGCAAAAAGAAAAGACAGATAAGATTAGAGAAGAAATGGCGAAAGAAAAAAATAGAAAAAGGCTAAAGGACGCCATAATAATGGCAGAAATCCTAGGCCCGCCAGTTTCTAAGAGACGCTAGGAGATAAATATTAAAGAATTTTTAGAAATAGAAGAGCCGGGAAGGATTATTTCTCTTTTTGGCAATTTAGATTCAAATAGAAAATATATAGAAGACAGGTTCGATGTCAAACTCAAGCTTAAAGATAATAGGCTAGAAATAAATGGGGAAGAAGGTCATGTTGACCTTGCCAAAAAACTTATTATCCAGCTTTTGGGTGAACTAAAGAAGAATGACCAGCTTGATTTTCAAAGATTAAAATATGATGCAGATATGCTTGAGAGGGAAAACAAGGATGTGGTTAAGGCTCTCCTTGATCAAGTGATTGTTACAACAGCAGCAGGTAAGCCAATAAAACCAAAGACCTTGGGGCAAAAATCCTATATAGAAAAGATTTTGGCTAATGATATTGTTTTTGGAATTGGGCCAGCTGGTACAGGCAAGACTTACTTGGCTGTGGCTATGGCTGTGTGTGCCTTTAAAAATAACGAAGTAAATAGGATTATCCTCACCCGTCCAGCTGTAGAAGCGGGTGAGAGCCTAGGATTTTTGCCAGGAGATCTCCAAGATAAGGTAGACCCATATTTAAGACCTCTTTATGATGGACTTTTTGAAATCTTAGGCTTTGATACCTACCAAGCCCTTGTTGAAAAGGGCATTATAGAAGTTGCTCCTCTTGCCTATATGAGGGGAAGGACTTTGGATAATTCTTTTGTAATCTTAGATGAGGCTCAAAATACAACCTATGAGCAGATGAAGATGTTCCTAACTCGTTTGGGCTATGGTTCTAAGGCCATAATTACTGGAGATAAGACCCAGGTCGACTTGCCTAGAGGCAAAAAATCCGGTCTTGTTTCAGCAAGTCAAATCTTAAAAAATGTGGCGGGAATTGATTTCATGAATTTCTCATCAATAGATGTTGTCCGTCACCCACTTGTTCAAAGAATTATTGATGCCTACGAAAAGGACGATAGGATGAGGGAAGAAGAAAGAAAGAGAAAAGAAAATGAACCTCCTGTTAGCGAATGACACAAGCGAAGATTTGGATTTAATTTCTCTAAGAGAAAGGGCGGAAAAAACTATTAAAGAAGTCCTAAGGGTAGAAAATTTCGCTGAAAATACAGAAGTTTCTCTTTCTGTTGTAGACAGGGATACCATCCATAAGCTCAATAAGGAATACAGAAATGTAGATAGACCTACAGATGTTTTATCTTTTCCTATGGATGAAGAAGCTTATGATAATGAAGGAAACCCTCTTATCCTACTTGGCGATATTGTGATTTGCCTAGATATAGCTAGGGAACAGGCAGCTGATTTTGGACATTCTCTAGAAAGGGAAATGATGTATCTTATTTGCCATTCAACCTTACACCTCTTAGGCTATGACCACATAGAAGAAGATGATAAAAAAGAAATGCGCGCCAAAGAAAAAGAGGTTATGAAAAATCTAGGAGTTTTTAAATAGATTAATGGATAAAAATTATGATGACCTTAAAGAAAATTTAAAAAAAGAAATCCTTGATGAATTAAAAAAAGGCGATGGCGAGGACTTTGAGCCCCTAAAACTTAGCCATGGGCAAAAATTCCTAAAGGGCTTTGACTACGCCTATGAAGGTCTGGTTTATGCTATAAACCATGAAAAAAATATGAAATTTCATATTTTGACGTCTATCTTAGTCCTTATCGCATCTTTATTTTTCAACCTATCTAGGGTTGAAATGATGTTTTTGGTATTTTCAATTGCCTTTGTTGTTGCCCTTGAGCTATTAAATACTGCCCTAGAAGAAGTTGTTGATTTAGCAAGTGGTGGCAAGTATTCAAAGCTTGCCAAGGCTGGCAAGGATGTATCAGCAGCAGCGACCTTTATAGCAGCTTTAAATGCAATTTTTGTTGGCTATCTGATATTTTTTGACAAGTTTTTAAACTTTTATGATTCAGTTATCCTTAAAATCGCTAGACGACCTTCTCATTTGGCATTGATTACTATTTCTCTTGTAATTATTTTGACGATTTTCCTAAAGGGAGTTTTCTACGAGGGTCATGGAACAGCCTTCAAGGGTGGGTTTGTATCGGGACACACTTCTGTAGCCTTTTGCCTAGCAACTATAGGAGTTCTCCTAGTTGGGGAGCCTTTGGTAAGGCTTGTTCTTGTTGGTCTTGCTTTGATAGTTGCAGAGTCAAGATACGAAGCTGATATCCATTCTGCTAGGGAAATAGTAAGAGGAGCCATTCTTGGGACATCCATGGCTATGGCTATATTTGGTATATTTTCATGATAGAAGTAAAAGAATTGATAAAAAGAGCCTTAGAAATAAAAGTAAGGGCCTATGCTCCTTATTCAAATTTCCATGTGGCATGTGTCGTGATGACTAGGTCTGGCAAGGTCTTTGAGGGAGTAAATGTAGAAAATGCATCTTATTCTCCAACTTTATGTGCAGAAAGAAATGCACTTTCCACAGCCATCACTGATGGTGAGAGGGAATTTTTATACATAGTAATAAGTGGCGATAGCGATTACACCTATCCTTGTGGAGTTTGCAGGCAATTTATTAGAGAGTTTGCAGATGATTATACGAGGATAATTGTAGCTAAAGATTGTGATAATTATAAGACTTATACAATTGACGAGCTTTTGCCAAATAGTTTTAGTAAAAAGGATTTAAAATGAAATCAGGATTTATATCAGTAGTGGGCAGGGCCAATGTTGGTAAATCGACCCTTATGGAAAAGATTTTGAAAGAGAAGATTTCCATAATTTCAAACAAACCCCAAACTACAAGAGATAAGATAAATATAATATATAACGACGAAGACAGCCAGCTAATCTTTATTGATACGCCTGGCATCCAAAAGCCAAGAAATGTCCTCCAAGAAAGGCTTCTAAGCTTTTCTAAGGATTCGCTAAATGAGTCAGACCTTGTGACCTATGTTGTTGATGAGTCCAAGGAAATTGGCAAGCTTGATCAGATGATAATTGACGAACTCAGAAAGGTAAGAGTTCCGATAATTCTTCTTATAAATAAAATTGATCTCTTAAACGAAGAGGAAATCGAAGAAATAAAAAATCTTTACCAAGAAGTGGGTCTTTTTGATAAAATAATTGCCATTTCTGCCCTAGATGATAAAAATATAGAGACCTACATAGAAGGGGTAAAATCTTACCTAGTTGATGGGCCAGCCTACTATGATAGGGATATGATTACAGATAAGACTGAGAGATTTGTTGTATCTGAAATAATCAGAGAAAAGGCCCTAAGACTCTTGTCAGAAGAAGTTCCTCACGGCTTGGCTGTTAGGATTGACGACTTTAAAGAAAGAGAAGATAAGGCTCTAATCGATATTAGGGCAACAATTATAGTTGAAAAAAATTCTCACAAGCAGATTGTTATTGGCAAAAACGGTAAAATGATTAAGCAAATTGGTATTGATGCTAGAGTTGAGATAGAATCTTTCTTAGATTCGAAAGTCAACCTTCAACTTTGGGTCAAGGTCGAAAAAGATTGGCGCAAAAAGGAAAAGTTGGTGGATAGGTTTGGCTACGGCAGACCTTAAAGATATAAGGGGCGTAGTCCTCAGGGAATTTAAGTTTAGGGAATCTTCTAAAATCATAGAAGTCTTCACAGAAAATATGGGTAAGATTTCTATATCTTGCCAGGGGGTTCTAAAGAAAAATTCCAAAAATCTTGCCCTAACCAATAGGTTTATCCTAGGATCCTTTGACCTTTATAGGTCTGGTAAGGACTTTTATGGTCTAAAAGAAGGCGTCGTTTTAAATCCTTATTATAAGTCAAATAAAAATTTTGATATAATATTATATAAATCTGCAATTTGCGATCTTTTATTAAGGACAATAGACCACATCCAGGTAGATACTGTTTTTACCCTTCTTACAAAAAGTTTTGAAGCCTTCGAGGAATCCGAAAAAAACTATGTGAATATATTTTTAGGATTTTTCCTCAAATATATCTCTTTTTCAGGTTTCAAACCAAACTTTAAAACTTGTGGGATTTGCGGTAAAAATATAAGAGAAAAATACTTATATTTCTCAGCAAATGAATCATCAGTTGTTTGTGATAAGTGTAAAGATAAAGTTTTTGATAAGGTCTTTTTGACCTATGATGAATTTGTATATTTCAACAAGCTTTTATATACCAAGTCAGAAGAACTTGAAAATATAAATTTGGTAGAATCTTATCCAAAAATTGGCAAAATAATAATAGATTATTGCCTAGAAAACCTAGATTTGGGAACTTATTCTTCCCTAGAATGGGTCAAAAAGGCACTCGAAAGGAATGTAAATGTACTTTGAAGATTTAATATTAAAACTAGAGGAGTATTGGAAAGACCAAGGCTGTTCAGTCATGATTCCATACGACATAGAAAAGGGTGCAGGAACTATGAATCCTCACACATTTTTAAGGGCTCTTGGTCCTGAACCATGGAAGGTTTGCTACGTTGAGCCATCCAGAAGACCTGCGGATGGTAGGTATGGAGAAAACCCAAATAGGCTTTACCAACACCACCAGATGCAAATTTTGTTAAAACCAACCCCATCTGATATCCAAGATTTATATCTAAAGTGCCTAGAAACCATAGGCATAGATCCAAAGAAACACGATATTAGGTTTGTAGAAGATAACTGGGAATCTCCAACCCTAGGTGCTTGGGGACTTGGCTGGGAAGTATGGCTTGACGGTATGGAAATCACCCAATTTACATATTTCCAACAGGTAGGTGGAATCAACTGCGCTTTGGAAAGTGGAGAGATAACCATTGGTCTTGAAAGAATTTGTATGTACCTCCAAGACGTGGACAATGTTTATGACATCAAGTGGTCAGAAAACTTAACTTACGGTGATGTTTTCAAACTTCCAGAATATGAAAATTCAAAATATTCTTTCGAAGATGCAGACAATGAAACCCTAGAAACCCTATTTAATATTTATGAAAAAGAAGCAGGAAGACTAATCAAGCTTGGTTTAATTTATCCTGCCTATGACAATGTTTTAAAAACTAGCCACACCTTTAATACTCTTGATGCAAAAGGAGCAATCTCTGTTTCAGAAAGAAACCACTACATCAAGAGGGTTAGAGACATATCAAGCCTAGTTGCCCAAAAATATATCGAAAAAAGAGAAGAGCTCGGCTTCCCTCTCTCAAGAAAGGAAAAGCATGCATAATTACTTATTAGAAATTGGTGTAGAAGAAATACCTTCAGACTATGTCAAAAATACCAAGGTCCAATTAAAGGAAAAATTTGAAAAACTTTTATCTGAAAATAAACTATCCTACGAAGAAGTAGAAATTGAATCTACACCAAGAAGATTTATGGTTCTTCTTAAAAATGTAGCGGAAAATGCTGAGGCAGAAGTGATTTCTGTAAGAGGACCTAGTGTAAAGATAGCATATGATGCTGATAACAACCCATCTAAGGCACTTCTTGGATTCTTAAAGGGTCAAAAGGCAGACCTTGCTGACGTGATTATCAAAGACCAAAAGGGTGAAGATTATGTCTTTGTAGAAAAAAAAGAAGAATCTAAAGCTTTAGAAGATATACTTAAAGAAAATGTTTATGAAATAATCAAGTCAATTTCATTCCCAAGATCAATGAGATGGGGTGGCAAGTCAATCAGATGGGCAAGACCAATCAGATGGTTTGTTTCCCTATTAGATGATGAAGTCCTAGCCTTTGATGCTGAGGGAATTGAGGTAGGAAATATTACCAAGGGTCACAGAACACTCGGCTCTGATAAGATTGTCATTGATAAAATTTCTGATTATGAAGGAAAACTAAAGGAAAACTACGTTATCCTTAGAGGTAAGGACAGGAGAGATATAATCCTAAAGGGATTAAATTCACTAGCAAGCCAGGTTGGTGGAGAATACATGAAGGATGAAGACCTCCTAGACGAAGTAGTAAATATAGTCGAATATCCAACAGTTCTAGTTGGAGAAATTGACCCAGCCTACCTAGAACTTCCTAGGGAAGTTATTACAACCCCAATGAAGGACCACCAAAGGTATTTTCCAATCCTAGACGATAAGAAAAAACTCCTACCATATTTCTGCCTAGTCAGGAATGGGGATGACTATGAAAGCCAAAATGTAATTGAAGGTAATAAAAAAGTTTTGGTGGCAAGGCTCGAAGATGCAAAATTCTTCTATGATTTAGATATAGAAAATAAACTAGAAACTTATGTTAAAGACCTTGATAACCTAGTATTTTTTGAAGGTCTTGGCAATATGGGACAAAAAACTAAGAGACTCGAGCAACTTTCAGTTAGTTACCAAAAGGAACTAAGCTTAGGTGATGATATAGCAGAAGATGCTAAGAGAGCCGCCCATTTATCAAAGGCAGACCTTGTAACAAGAATGGTAGTAGAATTTACCGAACTCCAGGGAACTATGGGCGCAATATACGCTTTAAATTCTGGAGAAAATCAAAGAGTTGCCACAGCCATTAAAGAACAGTACCTACCTAAAAACCAAAACTCAGAGACACCTAAGTCAGTAGTCGGAATCCTACTTGCCATAGCGGATAAGATGGATTCTATAGTTGGTCTTTACGCAATAGAAAACTATGTAACAGGTAGTCGTGACCCATTTGGACTAAGAAGGGCAGCCCTTGGAATAATTAATATTATCTTAGAAAATGGTATTGATGTAGATATCAAAAAGCTAATAGCCGAGGCCCTCTTGGTTTATACAGAAACCAATGCCCTAGCCTTTGACTATGAAAAAACAATGGACGAAACTTTAACCTTCATCAAAGACAGGCTTAAAAACAAGCTTTTAGACGATGGATATAGGTATGATATAGTAAATGCGGTCATAAACACTAACTTCACAAATATCCTAAGAATGAGTGAAAAAGTTAAGGCTGTAAGTAAATTTATAGAAGAAAATGACGACTCGCTTTCATATTTGATTAGGATAAATAACCTAACTAAGGATAGTGGGGCTAAAGAAATAAGAGAAGACCTCTTAGAAACAGACCTTGAAAAGAAATTCTACAAAGAAATCTCAACTCTTGAAGATTTGGGATTTGCAAGTTGCACTGATTATAAGAAAGAACTTGAAAATATTCAAGCCACAAGCCTTGTAGGAAATGACTATTTAGACAATACAATGATTAATGTTGACAATGAAGAAGTTAAAAATAACAGACTTGCTATGCTAAATTCTCTAAAGAGAAGAATGACCCAAATTTTTGATATATCTGAGATAGTTAGATAGGAGATATTTATGGAAGATGTTTTAACGATTGTAATTATAAGTGATTCCACAGGTGAAACTGCAATCAATTATATAAAATCTGTTACTAGCCAATTTCCAGACCTAGAAACAAGGGTAATAAGAAAACCGGATATAAAAACCAAAGCTGAAATCGACGAAATAATGGACGACCTCGATGATGATTCTGTGATAGTGATGACAGTAGCCGACAAGGACCTTGCTTTGCACCTAAGAGAAAGGGCAAATGAAGCAAATGTGACTGTCCTTGACATACTTTCTTATGGAATAAATAAATTTGAGAAATTAACTGGTAAGAAAGCCATTAGAAAAGCTGGTCTAACTAGGACTCTTTCTAGGGACTATTTCAAGATGATTGATGCCATAGAATTTGCCATCCAATACGATGATGGTAAGGATCCTAGAGGATTTTTGAAATCTGATATTGTCCTTGTAGGTGTATCAAGAACATCAAAGACTCCTACAACAATGAATCTAGCTACTAAGAATTTAAAGGTGGCAAACCTACCCCTAGTTCCAGAATCTAAGCTTCCTCAAGAACTCTTTGAGATAGATCCAAACAGGATAATAGGTTTGGTAATTGACCCTGATAAGTTGTCAAATATAAGGGAAAAAAGAACCTTAACCATGGGCATAGTTGGAGAAAGCAAGTATTTTGATAAACAAAGAATTAAACAAGAGTTGGCTTATGCCAAAGAAGTCTTTAAGGACCTTGATTGCAAGGTAATTGATGTAACGGAAAATACAATCGAGCAAACAGCTACAGAAATTGTTCAATACTACTTTGAGAAATTCCCTGAGGAAAGGGAAGAAAAAAGCTAAGGCATGGAAGGAAGAATATGGCAAAAGAGAAAATCCTAGTATTAAATTTTGGTGGTCAAACCGACCAGTTAATCGTAAGACGTGTTAGGGAAATGGGTGTCTTTGCAGAAATTCACGACTGTGATACCGATTTGAATGATCTTGACCTAAATAATCTTGCAGGAATCATCCTAACAGGTGGCCCTCAATCTGTAAATAACGATGACAGCCTAAGGACAGATGAGAAAATCTTTGACCTAGGCGTGCCAGTTTTAGGTATTTGCTACGGACACCAATTTATAAACCAATTATATGGTGGCTCTGTTGAGACTCCAAAACTCGCAGAATATGGCAAGACAGAATTAATTGTAGATAATAATTCAGACCTATTCAAAAACATCCCAGAAAAATCAATAATCTGGATGAATCACAAAGATAGGGTGGCAAATATTGCAGAAGGCTTTAAGCCAATTGCAAAAACAGCCAATACAGAAGTGGCAGCTATGGAAAATACTGACAAAAATATTTATTCAGTTCAATTCCACCCAGAAGTAGTTCATTCTCAATTTGGTAGGGAAATTTTGGAAAACTTCGTCCTAAATATTTGTGAGGCAGAGAAAACATGGAAAATGGCAGACTTTGCTACAGAAATTATAGAAGAAATCAAAGAAAAATATGAAGGTGAAAAGATGATTTGCGGCCTATCAGGAGGAGTTGACAGCTCTGTTGCAGCAACTATTGTCTCAAAAGCCATAGGAGACAATCTCCAATGTATCTTTGTAGACCATGGCCTACTTAGAAAAGACGAAGCCAAATCTGTAATGGAAACCTACAAAAATCTTGGTCTAAATGTCAAAATGGTAGATAAATCAAAAGAATTCTTAGACCTCCTAAAAGGAGTCTCAGACCCAGAAACAAAAAGAAAAATTATCGGTAACCACTTTGTCGAAGTCTTCGAAGAAGAAGCCCACAAAATTGGCGGAGCTTCCTACCTAGTTCAAGGCACAATTTATCCAGATGTAATAGAATCTGGCAAAGATAAGGCAAGTGTCATCAAAAGCCACCATAACGTAGGCGGTCTACCAGAAGATATGGACTTCAAAGGCCTTGTAGAGCCACTAAGAATGCTATTTAAAGACGAAGTAAGGGCAGTAGGTGAAGCTATCGGAATACCACATGACATGGTATGGCGCCAACCATTCCCAGGACCAGGACTTGGCATCAGAGTTATGGGAGATATCACCGAAGATAAACTAAGAATAGTAAGAGAAACAGATGCCATCCTAAGAGAAGAAGTTAAAAACTTTGGACTAAACGAAGACATTTGGCAATACTTCACAGTCTGGACACCAATCAAAACCGTAGGAGTAAAAGGCGACGCCAGAAGCTACGACAACGTAGTAGCCATCAGAGCCGTCACATCCACAGACGCCATGACAGTAGAAGCCGCCAACCTCCCATACGACCTCCTACAAACTCTATCAAATAGAATGATAAACGAAGTAGCAGGAGTAGGCAGAATAGTCTACGACATAACCAGCAAACCACCAGGAACAATCGAATGGGAATAGTAGCAAAAAAACAAAAAACCTTGTAAAATCAACGATTACAGAAGATTAAAAACTGTAACTGGGATTAAAATGGGAAAATTTGTTAAAAAGAATAAATTGAATAATAGTTCCAAGTACTTTACATTTGGACAAAAAATTAGACCGTAGTTTCAAACTGCGGTCTTTTTGCGTACATATTACGAGGATTAATTTATTTAGACATCTCAAATGGTTAATTTCAAATGCAACAAATAATATAAACCAGATTGCAAAAGCTACTAATACAACTGGTGTTATTTACAAAAATGAAATTGAATCAATGAATAAACAGATAGAAAAATTATCAAAAGAAATATGGCAGATCCATTCCCTACTTCTTAATAAATCAAAAGAAAGTTCTGGTGATTAGTATGGCAATTACAAAAATACATCCTATAAAATCAACTCTAAATTTGGCAATAGATTACATTACTAAGAGTGAAAAAACTGATGAAAAAATTTTAGTATCTTCATTTAAATGTCACCCAGCTACTGCCCATATTCAATTTATGAAAACACGAGAAGACAATGATACTAAAGGAACAGTTTTGGCTA
>NZ_CAUPHG010000046.1:0-13566 GCF_963510915.1 uncultured Anaerococcus sp.
TTTTCTAAGGTGTGTAAGGATGCATCTTCTATGTGGATGGTATTTTTATTTTCATCTGTGTAGGTAAACTCATTTATAAGTTCGGTCTTGATTTCAATTTCAAAACCGCTTATGGTTCCAGACTTGTTTTCTATTTTTAAATGTCTGATTGGAAGAGGGTAGGTAATGGTTGACCCTGTTTGTATGTCATAAATTTCATTTCCCTCTTCTGAGATAAATTTGGCAGTGCCGTTTTCGTGAAGGTGGCCTGTAAAGATAAATTTAACCCCATTATCAGCTAGAACTTCTATTGGAGTTTTATTATTAAGTCTATAGTCAGAATCCTTAATCTTAGTCTTATATTCCTTGATTATAAAAGGTGAAAAAACTAGCTCTTGGTTTCTAAAATTTGGGATAAAAGCATGGTGGGAAACTCCTATTACCATATCACCTCTTGCCTTGGCTTCATCAATCTTATCCGCTATCCACCTTAATTGTTCTGTAGAAACAGAGCCTATTACATTATTAACCCCATCCCTGTGGCCTTGCTCCATATCTGCGGCATAGATGGATGAATCAATCATGATTATAGTAAGTCCATTGTCATACTTATATTCTTTTTTTACCCTAGCTACATAAGAAAAATATCCATTTGCATAATAGGAAAATTTTTCATCCCTTTGGTATTCTTTGTTTACCTTATCAAGATAGGTTTTGAAAATATCTGAATCCTTATAAAATTCAAGGACTGAAGAATCTTTATAGATAAATTCGTAAAGCTCGTAAAAGTCTTTGGGACTGGTAGGATTTGTTTTAGTATCATTTTTATAATCGTAGGCTTTTTTTGAATTTATGTCGTGGTTGCCAGGTATGATAAAAATTTTCCTGTTAGGATCCTTTGCCTGCCAAGCTCTTAGGAGGCTAGCAGATTTTTTGTGGCTAATATATTCGCCTTCCTTGCTTATATCTCCAGAAATTATCAAATAATTGCTACCCGCTTCATCAACAAGGTCTAGGGCCCTTTTAAAAAGCGATTCACTTTCTACAACAAGTTTTCTTTCAACTTTTAATTCTTTTTTTAAACTTTCAGTATTGGCAATCAAAGATTCATCCAAGACATGAGGGTCTGATATGATTGACAAATCGAAAGTATTTATATCCTTATTAGTCATAATATCCTCGTAAATTTGCTAGATATATTATACCATTTTAAAGTTTTATTGATATAGGATGAATCAAAAGGAAAAGCTTTGCTTGATAATATAAAACTTAAATGCTATAATAGAAGTATAAATAAGTATAATATGTGGTTAGTTTACGTATTTTTATTTTAAGAATAAAGGAGGGAATAATGAATAAGAAGATAATAACGACCTTATCAGCATTTATCATGGCCATATCTCTTAGCTCCTGCGGGAAAAATATGGAATTTAAGACTGCAGAAGATTACAAAGATACATATCCAGACGTTTATGCGACATATAAAGCAAATGAAGATATGAGCGAAACTAAATTTGGTGGGTCAGTCCAAGTTGACTATCTAGAATCCCATCCAAACCTAAGAACCTACTACGAAGGTTACTGCTTTGCCAAACAATACGACAGGGCGAGAGGTCACGTTTATGCCCTAGAAGATGCTCTTAATACAAAAAGGCCAAAGCCAGGTGCATCCTGCCTAGCTTGTAAGACAATGGACTTTGTAGCTGCCCTTGAAAAAGACGGAATAGACGTAAACAGTATTGACTTTGACCAGTTTGTTAAAGACCATCCAAAAATGCAGACAATTTCATGCGCTGACTGCCATTTGGATGATCCTGGCAAAATCCAAGTAACAAGAGACCACTTCAAAAAACAAATTGACGAAGGCAATGTAAATTCTAATAATGCCAAGGTAGACAGTCTTGCTTGTGCCCAATGTCACGTTGAATACTACCTAGATCCAGAAACCAAGGAAGTAGTTTTACCATACAAGTACGGTTTTGAAACTGACGATATGTTAAAATATTACGATGAAATTGACTTTGCAGATTGGGAACATCCACAAACAGGTGCTAAGCTCCTAAAGGCCCAACACCCAGAGTTTGAAACCATGATGGGTTCAGTTCATGATTCTGCAGGACTTTCTTGTATAGACTGCCATATGCCACTTGTAGAAAATGAAAAGGGCGAGAAATTTAGGTCTCACCACTGGACAAGTCCACTTAAATCAAAAGATGGCATCAAGAATGCTTGCTTATCTTGTCACGCAGGAAAGAGTGAAGATGAGATGATTGCTTGGGTTGAAGAAGTTCAACAAGGTGTCTCTGACAGGACAAATGAAGTAAGTGATGAACTCAAAGCATTTATAGACCTTTTAGCTAAACACGTTAAGGCTGGTGACTTATCTAACGAAGATAAGGCAGAGCTTCAAAAAATTCACAGATATGCTCAATTCAAATGGGATTTTGTTTGGGTAGAAAATGGGGAAGGCTTCCATAATTCAAAGAAAGCCCATCAAAACCTAGATGAAGCCGAAAAATTAGTAAAACAAGGCCTAGAAATCTTAAAGAAGTATGAATAAAAAAAGCTAAAAAGGACTCCCAAGGAGTCCTTTTGCTTTTAAGGAAAATTATGAAAAATCAGATTAAAAAAGTATTTAAAAGTTTTTATTCAATGAAAACTGGGATTATACTCCTAGTTGTAATTGCGCTTTTATCGATAATAGGAACTGTCATCCCCCAGGGCAACCCAGCAGATTTTTACCAGCACTCTTACGGTGATTTTTGGGCGAAAATTATCCTCGCCTGTGACTTTGATAAGGTATATTCAGCCTGGTGGTATATTTTAATTACAGTATTATTGTTGATAAATTTATTTTTGTGTAGCGTAAACCGCTTCAAGATAATTTTTAACAAATCCTTTAAGGATCCAGACCTAGGGCCTAAGCTTAAAAATTATGAATCATGGCCTAAGGTAAAAGACGAAAACCTTGAGATTTTTAAAAAGTTTAATGTTAGGACTTATAAAAAAACAGAAATTGATGGCAAGGAAGTTTACTATGCCTTTGATGGCAAGATTGGATACATGGGCTCTTGGCTTACCCACCTGTCACTTATTATTATAATTCTTGCCTTTGCCTATGGTAGGTACCGTGGCTTTGAAGAGTTTGCCCGCGGTGTGCCAGGTACAATAATGGAGCTAGAAAACTCTGATTACAAGATTAAGGTCGACCAATATGATGTCATGTTCAGAAAAGATTATACAGTTGAGCAGTATATCACCAGCCTATCTATCCTAGATAAAGACGGAAAGGAAGTCGACAAGGGTCTTGCTATGGTAAATAAGCCTTTTAGGTTCAAGGACTTTAACGTCTATCAAAACTCAACAGGTTGGGCCTTTGATGCTCTTCTATTTAAGGATAAAAAGCTAGTAGAAGATAAAATTATGTATAAGGGAGATTTCTTTGTAGCTGATAATAAGAAAATCGCCCTCCAATTTGTAGATTTTTATCCAGATTTTGATGAAAAGTCAATGATGAAGCCAAGGACTAAGTCACCATTTTTAAACCACCCAGTTACTCTTTATGCCTTATTTTATGATGGGATGAGGGTGGATATGGGTCTTAACCACCCAGGAGATCCTATCACGTGGGAATGCTACAGCTTTGTAATCAGAGACCCACAGATGTTTACCCTAGTTCAAGTTGCGAGAGATCCTGCTACACCTATAGCTCTTTTTGGGGCGGGTCTATTGATGATTGGTCTATTCTTAGCCTTTTACATCAATCCAAGGGACCTAATTCTAGTTAAAGACGATGGCTTCGCCTACCTTTTCATTAAGCAGGCCAAGCACGACAAGCTTCACAGCAAAAAATACGAAAAAATAATTGGAGAGATTAAATTATAATGAACTTATTAAGAGTAGAAAATATTTTATTTTATATAAGCCTTTTTGGATATTTAATATCCATGCTGCTATTCATAGCACTTTTTGTAAATAAGACCGAAAAATGGGGACTTAGGGGCAAAAATGTTTTAATCATTGCCTTTGTCGCCCATACCCTAGCCCTTGGAGTTAGGTGGGTAAATGCAGGGAGAATTCCACTTTCAAACCAATACGAATTTGCCACAGCCTTTGCGTGGGGAATTGCCCTTTGTTATTTGATTTTCGAAAGAAAATACAAACTTCTTGCCATGGGCACCTTTGTCACCCCAATCCTATTTTTAATCATAGGCTATGCTGCCATGCGTGATAGGACTGTAAGACCTCTTATGCCAGCCCTTGATTCTAAGTGGCTAGCAGTTCATGTTTCCCTAGCGATTTTATCCTACGGTGCCTTTGCGGTAGCTGCAGGTATATCGGCAATGTATTTAATGAGAGATAAGTTTAACAGTGATTCTTTTATCTCAAAATCAATGGCAGATAAAGACCAGCTAGACCTAATAGCTTACAGGATTATAGCCTTTGGTTTTATTTTCCTATCCCTTGTAATGATTACCGGTGCTATATGGGCAGAATCAGCTTGGGGCAGGTATTGGGCCTGGGATCCAAAGGAAACTTGGTCTTTCATAACCTGGATAATCTATTCGATATACCTTCATCTCAGAAGATCAAGGGGTTGGGAAGGAAATAGAGCAGCAATCTTTGCCATCCTAGGTTTTATTTGTGTAGTCTTCACCTACATAGGTGTAAACACCCTTCTTCCATCCCTTCACTCTTATGCCTAAGAGGATATAATGAAGAAATTTAGGATAAAAGACATAAGTTTTATGGCCCTTGCCATAGCCTTGATGTATGTATTTGGCAAGGTCTTATACACTTTAAGCAGGTTCTTTCCAATCCCAGGCTCAAGGGTTATATTTACTACGCCACTTTTTACCTTTGTTCTAACAGCAGCAGTCCTAAAGACAAAGAAAATTGGAACTATATCTATAATCATGGGCCTTTTGGCTCTGATTTTATTAAGGCTATCCTTATTTGGCGGCCTAGCTGTGGGTCTAACTGGTATCCTAACCGACCTAACGACTTTTGTTCTTATTAGGTCTTATACTGATTACAAGTCAATAACCAAGACCCTAGCCTTCCACAGCTTCTATTCAATTTGGGTATCCTATATAATAATTAGTTTGTTTATAGAAAACTCCACCTTTATTATGGGAAATGCCTTCGTGGTCTTGGTAGTTTCTATTGGTTTATATTTTATAGCCTACTATATATCAAGGGCATCCATAAAGCTTTTTGAATCTAGGAAGCTGCTTGATAACAAGACTCACAGTTTCAGAGACTAAGGCCACCTGCACTTTATAAATATTGTTTAAATTCCTTTTTAAAGTAAAATAGTATAGATAAAAATTATTCAATTTTTATATGGAGATTTTATGACTTTAACCAAAACAATAAACAGGATTATGGAGCCTATTTTTGTCATAGCCCTAAGTCTACTTTGCTTATATTTTTCAAGTCAAAGTTTGATATATATTGGTATTATCCCAATATTGTTCGCTATTTTTTACTTTAACGAAGGGATTTTAAGCTTTATATTTGCGGCTTTTGGCACCTACCTATTAGGACTAAGCTTTGTAGATAGGGATCTTTTGACCATGAATCTTATCCCTCTACTAATGATTAGCCTAAGCTTAATAATTTTGATTAGCCTTAGGTTTTCTGCGAGAGCAGAGATAATAACGGTCTTTATAATAACCAGTCTGATATTTATTTTTTTATACAAGTATCAAATCGACATAGAGGGTCTTAACTTAGATAAACTTGCTATAAAATTAAAGGAAAATTTTGAAGAAGTCTATCCTTACACCCTAGACCTTGATATTTATAGGCTAACAACCAGCTTATATCCAGCAGTAATAGGATGGGTAGCAATGTTTTATGCTATCTTATCTGTTAAGATTATTAGAAATTACTTATCTTTTAAGGATGAAAGATATTCAGATATAGATAATCTTGATGAGCTAAGGATGAATCCCAAGGACTTGGTTATTCTTTTTGTAGTTGACCTTATAATATTTTTTGTGGGGAAATTTTTCGCAATTAAGGATATATATATCTTGGCTAATTTGACACTACTAAGCCTGATGTTTTTTGCCATAAATGGGGCAAGTCTTTTTGATTATATGCTAAAAAACTCGAAGCTACCCCTAAGCAGGGCTTTTCAGTGGTTTTTTATGCTCATTTTAATCCAGGTTTTACTTATCCCTTTGGTTCTCTTCGGGATTTTAGACATATTTATAGATTTTAGAGCAAGGAGGAAAAATGAAGAATAACGACAAATTTATTAGCCCAGCTAATATTGTTTTGATAATGGCTTTTCCCTTACTTGCAAGCCTAGTACTTTTTTTCTACAATCCAACCTTAGGTGCATTGGGATTTTTTGTTTCAATAATATTATATTTATTTTTGAAAAACATAAATACAACCAAGGCCAAGGAACTTCAAAAATATGTAGATGAGGTATCCTATTCTTTTGATTCTATTACAAAAAATGTAGTTTTTGAAATGCCTTTTCCTATAGCTATTGTAGAAAATGATAGGAAGATAATGTGGCATAACTCATTTTTTAAGGATTTGTTCCCATCTAGGACTCTAATAGGCGAAGAAATTGATAATCTAATTCCAGATTTTTCTGTAATTGAGTTTGATAACGAAGAGATAAGGACATCCAAAAATGTCACTATAGCTGATAAGGTAATTCAGTTTTATTATTCGACTATTTTTGAGGATGACCGCAGCAAGGGTCAGACATTTTTATATGGAATAGACAATACCTACGATGAGTCAATAAAAAAACTTTTTAAAGATAAGAGGCTTGTATTTTATTCTGTCTTTATAGACAATTACGAAGATATAAGAAATTCAGCCAGGTCTGAGGCTAGACCAAGAGTTCTTGGGGAAATTGATAGGGTTATAAACGAGTATTTTAAAACTTATAATTGCTTGATTAGAAAATACGAAAACGACAGGTTTATGATCCTAAGCGAATACCAAGACTATAGAAATATCCACGATGATAAGTTTTCTATCCTGGATAAGGTTAGGGATATTAATGAGGGAAATACCCTTCCACCTACCTTGTCAATAGGAGTGGGACTTGCGGGAGCTAAGCCTTCTGAAATCTATTCTGATTCCAGAGATGCTATTAATATTGCCCTTTCTCGTGGAGGAGACCAAACTGTAATCAAACTAGAAGATAATTACGAATACTTTGGTGGCAAGACTAAGGCCATAGAAAAAACCTCCAAGGTTAGGTCTAGGGTCATTTCCCAAGCCCTAAAGAGAATGATGCAAACAAGCCCGGAAATATTTATCATGGGCCACAACAACCCCGACATGGACTCTTTTGGCTCGGCCCTTGGTGTCTATGAAGGTGCAAGGTCAATGGGAAAAGTTGCTTATATTATCCTAAATGAAGTGACCAAACCAATCGAAAATATGTACGCCAGAGTCACCGAAGAATTAGAAGAATTAAAGGATAATATCCTTACCGAAGAAGAGGCTCTCAAAAGAATAAACCAATCATCTTTGGTAATCGTCACAGATAACCACAGGAAAAATTCTACCGAAGGTCCAGCCCTTCTTGATAAAACCGATAATATTTTTATTATCGACCACCATAGGAGAGGGAAGGATTATATCAAAAAAGCAACCATCTCTTATATTGAGCCATATGCATCATCTGCATCAGAACTTGTTACAGAGATTTTATCCTATTTGGACGAAAATTTTAAGGCAAGGACTCCTGTTGCAGAATCGCTATTGGCAGGTATAACAGTTGACACCAAAAACTTTGTCTACCAAACAGGAGTCAGAACCTTTGAAGCAGCTTCAATTCTCAAAAGATGGGGAGCTGATTCGGTCTACATCAAGAGGATGTTCAAGGATGACTTCGAGATTGTAAAATATAAATCAGAGGTAATAGCAGATTCATTTATTGTCAATGACTTTATTGCTGTAGCCCATTTCAACAGGGAAATAGATGGATCAACCTTGATTGCAAGCCAGGCAGCAGACGACCTATTAAACATTAAGGGAGTCTTAGCAAGCTTTGTCCTAACCAGGGCCAATAATAAAATTCACATCTCAGGTAGAAGCTTAGGCGATATATCGGTACAATTAATACTAGAACGCATTGGAGGTGGCGGACACTTAACAGCCGCAGCCACCCAATTAGATATGAGCATGGAAAATGCTGATAAAATGTTAAGAAAAGCTATTATTGAATATTTAAGAGAGGAAGAAGAAAATGAAAGTAATACTAACAGATAATATTGTAAGAGTTGGAGTTAAGGGAGACCTTGTAGATGTAAAACCAGGATATTTTAGAAACTACCTAGACCCACAAGGACTTGCTGTAAAAGCAACAAAAGAAAATATGGAAGAGCTAGAAAAAATGAGAGAAGAACTCAAGAAAGAAGAAGCTGAAAACAGAAAAGCAGCAGAAGCTCTCAAAGTTAAAATCGAAGCACTTAGCCTAGAACAAAAGGTAAGAGTAGGCGAAGATGGCAAACTATTTGGTTCTGTAACAAATAAGGACATTGCAGAAGCTCTAGCAGAAAAAGGAATCGAACTTGATAGAAAGAGAATCGAAGAAGTTGAAAAAATCAACGGACTTGGTGAATTCGTTATAAATGCTAGACTATATGAAGGAGTAAACGCAGAACTTAAAGTTAATGTAGTTGCTGAGGTAGAATAATGACAGATGGCATAAGGCCACTACCTTATGACTTCTTATCAGAACAGGCTATCATAGGTTGTATTCTAGCCAAAAATGAAACTTTTGATAGTGCAAATCAAATTATAAAACCTGTAGACTTTTACGACTCGAGAACACAGAGGATTTATAAGTCCATAGTCCAGATGTTTGAAAAAGACATTAAAGTTGACTATGTATCGCTTGTAAGTCAACTAGCGAGTGAAAATATATTACAAGAAGTTGGAGGGGAGGAGTTTATCACTGAGATTACCCTCTCCTCATTTTATACTCCAAATATCGAAACTTATTGTAAAACAGTTAAGGAAAAGTCACTACTAAGGAGTCTTATTGGGGCAAGTGAGGATATAATCGATTCATCATATAAGCAAACAGATGATGTAAGCGATATCCTTGCTATCGCAGAAAATAGAATATTTGAAATATCACAAGACAGCCACAACCAGGGATTGGTAAGGGTAGCAGACACTATGGATGAGACCCTAAAGCAGATAAATGAACTGACCCTAGCTGATGGGAAAATTACTGGAGTTGCAACAGGTCTTGATGTAGTAGATAATAAATTATCTGGACTTCAAAATTCTCAGCTAATCCTACTTGCAGCAAGGCCAGCTATGGGTAAGACTGCCCTAGGACTAACTATGGCTTGGAATGCAGCCAAAGTTGGTAAATCAGTAGCTTTTTTCTCTCTTGAGATGTCAACCTACCAGCTTAACCAAAGACTTTTATCAATGGTAAGTCTTGTTAGTCTTGAATCAATTATCAATGGGTCAATTAGAGATGATGATTGGACACTTTTGATAGATGCAACCAAAAAAATTGTAAAAACTGACCTCTATGTTGATGAAACACCGGGTATCAGGCTTTCAGAAATGAAATCTAAGCTAAAAAGATTGAAGGCTGAAAGAGGACTTGACCTAGTTGTAATCGACTACCTTCAGCTCATGCAGGCAGATGGCAGGCAGGAAAACAGGCAAAATGAAATTGCATCTATTTCTAGGGGCTTAAAATCTCTATCCAAGGAATTAAATTGTCCGATTCTTTCCCTTGCCCAATTGTCAAGAGAGGCTGACAAGAGAGCCGACCACAGGCCAATCCTATCAGACCTAAGAGAATCTGGCGCTATCGAGCAGGACGCAGACGTGTTTATGCTCTTATACAGAGAAGTCTATTACGACGAAGAAGTTGAGCCAAACCAAGCCAAGGTCATCTTTGCCAAGCACAGAAATGGGGCGACTGGAACTGTAGATTTATTCTTCAACAAACAATGCACAACCTTCACAGACTTGTCCCTAAGGGATGAAAATGTCTAGGATATATTTGGCAAAGATAGACACCGAAGCCGCCTTTGAACTAAAAAAATGGGCGATATTTGATGATCCCAAGCTTCTTGGCTATAATTATGGCAACCTCACAGATTTTGAAATAAAACTTTGGCAGGGCACTATTTCCATGCCAAACAAAAAATATTTTGCAGTAAGAAGGGTAGTTGATGACCGCTTTATAGGCTTTATAGGACTCAAAAATATTAATCCTCTCTTCAGAAGGGCAAAACTAGGTATAGTCTTTGACCCTAACTATGTATCAGAAGGTTATGGCTATGAGGCTGTGATAGCCATAATGAGGGTGTTTTTTGTGGAAATGGGCTATAGGACCCTCATCCTTGATGTCAACACCTTCAATGAAAGAGCCCTGAACCTATACAAAAAATGCGGTTTTAAAATCACTTCCTACACTAGGGAGGTCTTTGAAAACCAAGATGTAGATGTAGATGAGGAAAATTTTGAGTTATCACATGGCCTCGTCTATTCTAAAATAATTAATATGAAATTAACTAAGGAAGATTATTATGAACTTTGAAATGCAAGAATTAAAATTAGATATGGGTACAACCCCTTTTGAAAATATGTTTTTAAATACCTATCTTCAAATGGCTGATGGTGATGCTATCAAGGTTTATCTATTAATCTATAAGGAAATTTACACCAATAATAGCGTAGATGAAGAAAAGATTAAACGCCAACTAAACTTTGACGACCAAAGATTTCTAGATGCAGTAAATTTTTGGATAAATATGGGTATCTTTAGGGAAAAAAAGGCGTCTGATGGGTCAAACTATATAGAAATTGTCTCCCTAAGACAGATGTATTTTGGAGAAAGCGAAAATACTTCCTCTAATGAAATCAATTTTGACAAGGCTCAAAGAAAGTCTATCATGTTTGAAAATGTAGAAAGAATCATCGCAAGAAAACTCACTCCAGCAGATATCACAAGAATCCACGAGACCCTAGGAGAATATGACCTAGAACCAGAGCTAGTTACAGAAGCTTTTAGGCAGGCCAAAGAAGCAGGCAATGTTGATGTTAAATATGTCATGGGCTACCTAAAGACCTGGCGAGATATGGGGATAAATAGCCTAAACGCCCTCAGAATGAAAGAAGAAAGAGACAAACTCAAAAAAGCAAATGGAGTAAGGACCTACAGGAGAAAGTCAGACCCTACTAAATCAGCTGACGGCATGTCCATAGCCGAACAAGCCAGACGCAAGAGACTTCAAAGATTAAACAAGACGGAGAATTAATATGAAAGCCAACGAAAAAGCCTCTCTAATCTTAGCCGAAAGACGCAGGATAAACAAGGTCTTGCAGGAAGAGAGAATTAAGGAAATCTACAAAAAAATTCCCCAAATCAAGGCTATTGACACCCTTATAAAAGAAACTGGTTTTAAAAGCCTAGAGCTTGCCTCCCAAAAGATGGACACAAGTAAGGCAGAGGAGAAAATACAAAAATTAAAGGCAGAAAAAAATAAACTCCTCGCTGAAAATGGCTATGAGACTGACTATATGGATTTGAAATACCACCACGACCTATGCAAGGATACTGGTTTTATTGGCACTAAACCTTGTTCTTGTAGGCAAAACCTAATCATCGAAGATAATTATGAAAAATCAGGACTTAGGTCTGCCATCAATAGGGAAAATTTTTCAACCTTTAATTTCAACCTATATTCAAAAAATCCTTACATGAATTTTGATGTAAGCCCTTACGAAAACATTGTAAAAATTGTTGGTCAAATTAAGAAGTATATAAATGATTTTGACAGGCAAACTGGCAATATCTATATCCAAGGTCAAGTCGGCAGGGGAAAGACCTTCCTAATTAATGCCATAGCCAAAGACCTTCTCGACAGAAATTATTCGGTTGTCTATATGACATCTACCAAGCTTTTTAAATTTTTAAATGACTACCACTGGGCCTTTGAAGATAGGAGAGAAAACCTCGAAAGCCAGTACGAAATGATATTTGATTGTGACCTACTAATAATAGATGACCTAGGAGCAGAAACTCACAGATCAACTGACCAGTCAAATCTCTTTGATGTTGTAAATGAGAGGATGAACAAGGGTTTGCCTATTATTTTATCTTCCAACCTAGATGAAGATATGATAGGAGAAATCTATGGTCCTAGAGTATTTTCTAGAATTTTGGGTAATAATTCTAAGACCTATGAAATATTTGGTGAAGATCTAAGATTAAAGGGGACAGATTATGATTTTAGTTGACAGAAACCAGATGCAGGCTATTGATAAGTACGCCATTGATACTCTAAAGATACCTAGCCTTTGCCTAGTAGAAAGGGCTAGCCTTGCTGTGCTAAAAAATATTAACCTAAATAAATTTGGATATTTTGCTGTTATAGCAGGAGTAGGCAATAACGGGGCAGACGGCCTAGCACTCGCTAGAAACCTCTTAGCAAGATACAAAGATGTTGAAATATTTATAATCGGCGATATAGCCAAAGCAAGTGACGAATTTAGGCTAAATTTAGAGTCTTGCCAGATGCTTTGTGAAGAAATATTTTTTATAGAATCTATCGAAGACTTAGAAAACATGGAAAAAAGACTTTCCAATGTCAACCTAATTATAGATGCCATCTTCGGCACAGGACTAAATAGACCAGTCACAGGCATCTTTTCCACAGTTATTTCTATCTTAAATAACGTAATGAAATACAAGGTCTCAATCGATCTCCCATCAGGCCTTGATGCCTCAACAGGCAATGCCCTTGGAGAAGTAGTAGATGCAGACTTGATAGTAACTCTCCAACTGATGAAAACAGGCCTTTATGAAAGAGAAGCCTACAAGAAAAAATGCGTAGTAGAAGACATTGGTATCCCACAAAAGGCGATAGATTCAGTTCTATATGGATTAGTTAACTAAAAAAAGACTTTTAATTAAGTCTTTTTATTTGTTTACAATACTTTACCATGATGATATAATAAAAGAAAAGAGGAGGGCCTTATGAAAAAGAAAGTTTTAATAATTTTAATAAGCCTTTTTACGCTTGTTTCTTGCGGATCTAACAATTATAAGTCAAATGAAGTTTCCGATTATGCAGAAAATATGAAACCGACAGAAGAATATAAAGGGGAAGCTGAAATGGCAAGTGATACTGCTATTGATGATCCAGATGCTAATAATATAGCAGAAAATTCAGATTCTTATATAGAAAGAATTGTCTATTTGGATTTAGAAACAACAAATTTTGATAAAGACCAAAAAATGATAAGAGATTCTGCAAAAAATATATCCGGTCAAATTGAAAATGAGTCTACATTTTTATATAACTCGGATAATAGTAGTGAGCTAAGGTCCAGTGATTTTGTGATAAAAATCCCAAGAGAAAATGCCAACAAATTCGACAAGACTCTTGAAGAAGTTGGAAAAACCAAAAATATTTCCAAAAATTCAAATAATCTCAAAAATTCCTTTAGAGATGTGGACAAAGATTTAGAAATCAAGGAAAAACAGCTTGATAAATTCAACGAGCTCCTTGATCAAACAACAAATATCGAAGACACCCTAGTCATCAATGCCAAAATCAT
>NZ_CAUPHG010000047.1:0-13340 GCF_963510915.1 uncultured Anaerococcus sp.
TTTGGGATGATAGGATTTTAGGTCGTGCCCACACTCCAATTGACAATATTATTGATGTTTTGGCAGCGAAAATTATTTATCTTGGTGAAGAAGATCCTACTTTCAATGGTAGGATGATGGTTTTTGCTATGGGTGGAAGTAAGGAAGACCTAAAAGACATCTTTACTGAAGGCGATATAGTTATAGCTGGCAATAGGACTGACTATGATATTATCCTAAAGCAAAATATTTCCCTTTTGATTCTTACAAATGGGACAGGTCTTAGTGACGATGTAATTGAGATTGCCAAGGAAAACAAGGTTGCAGTTATTTCTACTGAATACAACACCTTCATGACTTCAAGACTTTTACCAATGACAATTCCAGTTAGCCAGGTAATGACAACTGAGAATTTAATATATTTTAAAACAGACGATACTCTTGATGTGGTCAAAGAAGCCATGGCCAAATCTAGGTTTAGGTCTTATCCAGTAGTTGATGCCACCAAAAAGGTCGTAGGCGCAATTTCAAGATACCATTTGATTGCATCAAATAAGAAAAAACTAATCTTAGTAGACCACAATGAAAGAAACCAATCCATAGATGATATTGAAGAAGCAGAGATTATAGAAATAATCGACCACCACAGAGTAGCAAACATCCTTACAACTGCTCCAGTATTTTTTAGGGCAGAACCTGTTGGATCAACAGCCACAATCATCAGTGAAATGTACTTAGAATCAGGCATCAGACCATCAAAGGAAATTGCGGGTATCCTTTGTGCGGCAATTATTTCTGATACCCTTCTTTTTAGGTCACCAACAACTACTGACATTGATAGGAGGATTCTCGATAGGATGAGCAAGATTGCTGGCATTAATCCAGAAGAATTTGCCGATAAGATGTTTAGGGCAGGAACTTCCTTAAAAGGCAAGTCTGCCAAGGATTTAATCGAGGGAGATATAAAGACCTTTACCATTGGCAATGCTAATGTGAGAGTGGGTCAAGTTTTTACTATGAATCCTGAAGAGCTTGTGCCAATCATGGATGACCTTAAAAAATTAATGGCGGATAAAATCAAGGAAAGAGGAGAAGATACCTTTGTCCTTGTTCTTACAGATATCTTTAACCAAAGGTCAGAACTTCTTGTTGTTGGAGAATATTACGAAGATATCAAAGAAGAGTTTGGAGAATTAACACCAAATGGCACTATAAATGCAGATGGGGTTCTTTCTCGCAAAAAACAAGTAATACCAAAGCTTACAGCTGCAATAATAAAAGCATAATAAATAAGCTTGCCCTTAGTGGCAGGCTTTTTTCCTAGGAGATTTTATGGAAATTTTAGATATTTATGATAAATATAGGATAAAAACAGGAAGGACCTATCCGAGAAATGAAGAAATCCCTAAAGGTGGGCTCAGATTAATTATCCATATCCTAATTTTTAATGATAAGGGAGAACTTTTAATCCAACAAAGGGCAGATTCTAAGAAAATGGGTGGACTTTGGGATTTGACTTGCGGTGGAGCCTGCCAAGCAGGTGAAGATTCTTGGCAGGGAGCAAGGCGAGAACTTTCGGAAGAGCTTGGCATAGATTTTGATTTTTCTAATCTTAGACCAATTTTAACTGCCAATTTCGACCAAGGGTTCGATGATTTTTATCTTGTTAGAAAAAATATTGATATTAAGGACTTAAAATTACAGGAAGAAGAAGTTAAGGATGCTCGCTGGGCAAGTCGAGATGAGGTATTTGACCTTTATACCAAGGGTCTGTTTGTAAGATATAAAAAATCCTACTTGGATTTGCTTTTTGACCTTAATGATGATGATAGATTTATGGAATTTAGATAAAAAAACGTCCCAAACTAGTATCTAGTTTAGGACGAATATCTTAGGCGTTTAGTTGTTCAAGCAAATAATCTGGGTCCATGCCGTGAACCATGCAAGCTTCTTCAAGTGATTCGTAAAGGGCAGTAGGACATGCTATACATCCCATACCGCTCATCATTAGAATGTTGATAGCTTCTGGTTTGGCTTGGATTATATCGCCTATTATCATATCACGAGTGATAGTTACTTTGTTTTCGGTATTTTCTGTCATATTAACCCCCTTTTCATACTAGTAATATTTTACTACCAAAGGGGAAATAATCAAAGTAAAATACTAGGGTATAGGAGGAATTATGGAAAAGGAAAAATTGTTAGAAGAAAAGAAGAATGAATTAAAAATTTTAGAAGAAAAAATTCTTGCTGGTTATAAGGTGAGCTTTTTGAAACTTTTCGCTGCACCCTTGGTCCTAGCAATAGTAGGCATGGTTGTTGGGAGTTTTTGTGGTTTTGACGATACGCAAAAAGTAGGAAGTCTTGTAATTTTATTTTTACTGGCCTTGTTTATTTTTGGAACGATAACAAAGTATAGGCTCAAAAAGCAAGAGGAGATTGATATAGAAAATAGACTAAGACTTCAAAGGGAGATTGTGAAACTTATCAAGGAGCTTAGGAATGAAAATAATTAAATATTCAAAGTCTGAAGAATTTTTAAATATACTTACTCATTTGTTAGGATTTGTTCTAAGCCTAATATTTTTCCTTCCCCTAGTAATTTCTACCTACAAAGAAGGAGATATTGTTGTGTTTTTGGCATGGCTTATTTATTTTATAGCCATTGCTTTGATGTTTTTATCATCAAGCCTATATCATTCAATGACAAATCCTCTTTTGCGTACTATTTTCAGGGCCATCGATCACGGGGTAATTTACCTTACAATCGCAGGCTCCTACACGCCGGTTATCTTAATCGGACTAAAGTCAACCTTTTCTATAATAATTTTTGTAATCATTTGGATACTGGCCATCACTGGAATTTCAATGAACATAATCGCCTTTGCAACAGGCAAGGAAGATAGGATTGGCAAGGCCTCAATGATTATTTATATGGCCATGGGTTGGCTATCAGTGCTTTTGCTTTATCAGATTTATAAGTATATTGGGATTTCATATATCTTGTATTTGGTCTTAGGCGGTCTATTTTACACTATTGGGGCAGTCTTTTATGCCATCAAAAAAATTCCTTACAACCACGCCATTTGGCATATTTTTATCCTAGTTGCGGCCTTTATTATGTTGTATGGAAACATAAAATACCTGGGATAATTGCAAGAAAAATTAATATAAGTATAATGTTAGCAGTCGAAGACATAGACTGCTAATTTATTTGGCAAAAATTCTCAAGGAGGATTAGATATGAAACAAGAATTTAAGGCGGAAGCCAAAAAAGTAATGGATCTTATGATCCACTCAATTTATACAAACAAGGAAATATTTTTAAGAGAGCTTATTTCAAATGCTTCAGATGCTCTTGATAAGCTATATTACGAAGATTTAAAGTCTGATACAACCACAAACAAGGACGACTATTTTATAGAAATCATCCCAAATAAGGAAGAAAGAACACTTACAATCAGGGATACAGGAATAGGAATGGACGAGGAAGATTTACAAAACAATCTCGGCACTATTGCCAAATCTGGCACCGAAGCCTTTAGGAAGTCTGTTGACTCATCAGACATCAAGGACCTAATCGGCCAATTTGGTGTTGGTTTTTACTCAGCCTTTATGGTTGCGGAAAAAATCCAAGTCGTATCTAAAAAACACGGGTCAAAAAAGGCCTATAGCTGGGAAAGCGAAGATGCAGACGGTTTTACTATCAAGGAAGCATCCAAGTCAAGCCCAGGTACTGATGTAATTCTTCACCTAAGAGAAAATACAGAAGACGAAAATTACGATATATATTTAGATCAAAACACAATCAGAGGTCTCATACGCAAGTATTCAAACTACATCAGGTACCCAATCAAGATGGAAATTACAAAGACTAGGATTAAGGAAGGTTCTCCAGAAGATAAGCCAGAATACGAAGACTACAGGGATATGACCGTTCTCAATTCTGATAAACCAATTTGGAAGGAAGACAAGAAAAACCTCACAGACGAAGATTATATAAATTTCTATCAAGAAAGTCATTTTGGCTTTGATAAGCCACTTTCATGGCTACATTTCAAGGCGGAAGGCCTAGTTGAATTTAGGGCACTTTTATACATTCCAGAAAAGGCACCTTTTGATTATTATTCGAAAGATAGGCAAATCGGGCTTGAACTTTACTCCCATGGTGTAAAAATAATGGATTCCTGCGATGAAATCATAGACGACGCCTATTCCTTTGTAAAAGGTGTGGTAGAATCTGATGATCTCACCCTAAATATTTCAAGGGAAACCCTTCAACAAAATAGGCAATTAAGGGTAATTTCAAAGCAAATAAACAAAAAAATAAATGCCCACCTAAAGGAAATGATGGAGAAAAATAGGGAAGACTACGAAAAATTTTACAAAGAATTTGCCGATTCTATTAAGGTTTCAATATATGAATCCTACGGGGCAAATAAGGAAGATTTACAAGACCTACTTCTCTTCCATTCTAGAAAAGAAGATAAGCTAATAAGCCTAAAAGAATATAAGGAAAATGCCCCATCAACAGCCGAATTCATCTACTACGGCACAGGTGAATCCCTTGAAAAAATCAAATCTTCTCCAGCATTAAAAATGGTAGGCGAAGACAAGGATGTTCTTCTCTTAGACAAGGCCCTAGATGAATTTTTAATCAAGATGCTAGGCGAATACCAAGGACTAAAATTTAAATCAATCACAGCAGAGGAAGAATCTGAGGAGAAAGATAAGGAAGATAGTGAAATCATATCCTTTATCAAAGAAGCCATGCCAGAAGACGTGGTAGATGTGACTTTCACCGACAAATTAGAAGACGTCCCATCTCTAATCAAGGAAAGGGGAGAAGTTTCAATCGAGATGGAAAAGACCCTCAAAAACCAACCAAACGCCTTTGGAATCAAGGCAGAAAAAGTCCTAGAAATATCAACAAAAACAAAAGCTTATGAACTTCTAGAAGAAGCCTACAAGGAAGACAAAGACAAGGCAAAAATGATAGCAGGACTCCTCCTAGACCAAGCAAGGCTCATAGAAGGTCTAGAAATAGAAGACCCGGTTGAATATGCTAAAAATATTTGGAAATTAATTTAAAAATAAAAAGGAAAGTACGAAAAAATCTGTACTTTCCTTTTTTTCTTTATATTAGAAATAAAATTATATATAAGATTATTGTATCCAAATAGGAAAAATAAGATTTTTGATGTATAAAATTCATTGTGATTGAAATTTTGTCCCAGATATGATGCAATATTTGGGACAAAGGAAATTTGCAATGTTCTCATATAAAGAAGAAATAGAAAAGAAAATAAGTGATTTTGAATCAAATAAATTATTTTTTGTAAAAGAGTTTTTAGATATTACATCTTATGTTACGGCAAGAAAGACATTAAATAGGATAGTTAATGAAAGAGTTTATTTTATTTTGAGAACTTATTATACTTGAAAATGGTATAGTGAAAATAATAACTTATATTGAGTGGAGGAGAATATATTGGGACAAGGAACTTGTGCATTTTGCGAAAAACGACTGACTGATCATGATGGCAGTATTGTTTATGACGTTTATGAAAAAGAAGCTTTAATAAATTACCATAAAAAATTTTTAAAACAAGATAATCCAGAGCTAGATTCGATAGTTTTCGGAAGCGAAGAAATCGATTATTATATATTATGGCTATGTGAAGATTGCAAGACCGCAAATGTTTGGTCTCAAAATTCTGATAAATATAGAGCCTTTAAATTAACAGAAGATTTGAGTAAAAAAATAGATTTGAATGAAATAAAAAAACTTCAAGAGATTTTTATTATTCATTCCCTAGATGATACTTCAAATATATATTATTAATATTGATGAAAATTTTTTAGATAGAGTATATAAACTATTCATGGAATTAAATTAATGTTATGATTTAGCAAGAAAATAGGAGGAATTTATGCTAATCGATCCAATAAAATTTAATGAATTAGAAGTCGTTCTAAGAGAAAAAGGTAAATTAGAAGAATTTGAAAAAGAAAGTGGAGAAATTTTAGGAAGGGCGATGATTACACTCGGTGAAATTCCAGAAGAATTAAAACGTGAAGTTTTAAAGGACTATAATGATAAAGAAGTATATGTTTTTAACTGTTCTTTCGATTTTTATGATTCTTATTTAGGGATAGCCTTGGAAAAACAAAGTTTACGCCCTATATCTAGTATATGGATTACTGATCAACAGGAAGGTTCGGATGTACCAAGTCAAGACTGGATTAAATTTTTTGTAAGGGTATTGGCGGAATATGTTATTAATAATGACGGAGGATTTGGAATACCACTCTATATCTTTGTAAATGATGACTCAGAACTTGTAATAGAACCTACTTTCTAATACATTAAAAACACTAATGGATAAGGCAAGCAATGAAGTTGCAAGAGAAGTCAATAATATTTTGCTACAAACTTACTGGGAGATTGACGTATCATAGTAGAAGATGAGCAAGGACATGAACAAAGGCTAATTATGAAATATAATAAAAGAAAAAGACTAATTATTTTATGCCTTACCTTACTTATTATGTGCATTCCAATTAAATACAATTATAAGGACGGGGGCAAAGTCTCTTAGAGGGCGATTTTGTATTCTTATACGAAATATCACAGACTTATTGATGATGATTCGTATTATACAGCTAATGAATTTTTAATTTTTCCATTTAATTTTTTAAAATGAAAGGAATTTCACAATGAAAAAGGTGATTAATCCACAGAGATATAAAAACGGTGATATCTTTAGTGGCACATAAATATTTGAAATTAATTTTAAAAGGAGCTGACTTATAAGAATATTTATAATATTTGTAAAATCTGTTTAGTTATGGTTTTTTAATAATGATTTCTACCTGTGTGTCTAGACAGTGTTATCCATGATTCAAGATTAGATAAGGAGGAGATGAAATGAAAAAAAGATTTACTCTATTAATAGCCATGGTGATGTTCTTAACAGCGATGGCAACAAATGTATTTGCTTCTTCAGCAAATAATAACTCAGAAGTCATCCCTAAAGAATTGCAAGAGTGGTTTAATGGTCTAAGTAAAGAGGAACAATTCAGTGTAAACTATGAGTTATTACAATCACTTAGATTGCCGGATGAAGATATAGAATGGTTAAAATGGTATAATACTCTTTCTAAAGAGGAACAATTAGCCGTGAACTATTTTCCAAGTCAACTTTTAAAAGTGTTCAGTGCTAATGAAGTTTCAAAAGTTAATATTGACGACTTAAAACTAAAAGAAGATAACAAGCAAAAATCTAACAAACCAGCAAGGAAAGCAGGCAACAACGCTAAAACTGGTATCGCTGGAGTAGATGGGGTAGCTGGAATCCTTGCAGCAGCATCAGTTGCTTACGGAGTAAGTAAAAGAAACTAATAATATAATTAACATAGCTGCTAATTAAAAATATGTAAATTAGAGAGCTATTTTGAGCTTAAATCTGCTAAGGATATTGTAAAGCCTTAGGGCTTAATAAAAATGAAGGAAGGTGGATTTTATGAATTATTCTAAGTCTTTGAGTTTTAAGAAAATTTTAACTATTTTGATTGGTTCATTTTTGCTTTCTGTTATGTTTTTGCTGACAAGTTGTAGCAAAGAACCTGTAGCAGAGAACAAAGAGGTGGAATTTCCTTTGGATGATAAGGGATATCCACAAAACAATGTGGTAATGATAAACAACAAAGCTTATCCTATAGATCTTGTAGGAGAATCACATATGGGTTCTGAAATAGAATTTAAAATGGATCAAGATAGCGATATTGTTGAGATTGTTCTTCCTCAATATATTCCTATTAATTATTGGAGTCTTGATGAAAAAGAAAATTTGAATTTGATTTCTTATAATAAGATTGATTTTCCAATTAAAGATGAAAATATGTTAGAAGGCCCATCAGCAGCTGTGCAAAAATTTGTGCTTAATGTTGCAAGAGGAGAAAGTTCAGAAGTTTTACTAAAGTGGGCAAATGTAGATGAGAAAGATAAGTTATTTAAGGATAAAAAAGCGGACTATCTCTTAAAAATAAAAGTAACTTATTAGGATATTTTTGAAGGTAGGCGACTAGAAATAAATCTAGTCGTTTTTTGTTTTTCTATTAAAAATTGCCTATAAACCAGTATAGTAATTATATAAATAACATCGGGGGAAGTTTTCCCTTTTTATTGGAGGAAGTATGGAAGATATTAGAAAATCTGCATGGCTTGAAATGACTGAGGCAGAGTTAAAAGATTTGGACGTTTTTTCTAAGGATTATCTTGGATTTATGGATAAATCTAAGACAGAAAGAATGGCTGTTAAGGAAATTATTAAAAGAGCAGAAGCATCTGGTTTTAAACCACTTGAAGACTTAATTAAGGCTGGCGAAGTTAAGGCAGGGGCTAAGGCCTATGCTATAAATAGAAATAAGGCAGTGGCTTTATTTGTGATTGGTTCAAAGGATCTTGAAGAAGGCATGACTATTGTTGGTTCTCACCTTGATAGTCCAAGGCTTGACCTAAAGCCAGTTCCACTTTTTGAAGAAAGTCACGCAGCTTACTTAAAAACTCACTATTATGGCGGTATCAAAAAATACCAATGGACAAATATTCCATTAAGCCTTGTGGGCGTTGCCTTCAAAAAAGACGGTACAAAAGTTGAAATATCAATAGGTGAAAAGGACGATGACCCAGTATTTTTCATCTCTGAACTCCTAGTCCACTTATCAGCTGACCTTAACCAAAAAAAGGCTGGAGAAGTTATAGAAGGTGAGAAATTAAACATCATGGTTGGATCAATTCCTCTAAAGGATGAGAAAGAAAATCCTATCAAGAAAAATGTTTTAAAATACCTAAAGGAAACCTATGACCTTGAAGAAGATGACTTTATGGTGGCAGAATTAAATGTAGTGCCTGCTACCAAGGCTCGTGATGTAGGTTTTGATAGGTCAATGATTATGGCCTATGGCCACGATGATAAGGTATGTTCTTTTGCTTCTCTAAAGGCAATCATTGAAGCAGGCGAGGACACTCCAGAAAAAACTCTAGTAGGCCTTTATGTTGACAAGGAAGAAATCGGATCTGTTGGGGCAACAGGTATGACCAGTCAATTTTTTGAAGACATGGTTCTTGAAATATTAGAAGCACAAGGTAAGGGCAATATTGTAAGCCTAAAGAGAGCTTTGAGATCTTCTAAGGTCCTTTCTGCAGATGTAACTCTTGCAGAAGATGCAGGTTATCTTGATGCAACAGAACCAATGAATACAGCTAAACTTGGCCATGGCGTGGCTCTTACAAAATATACAGGTTCGCGTGGAAAAGGTGGCTCAAACGACGCTGCCGGAGAATATTTATCTGAAGTAAGGCTTGCCTTTGCAAAAGAAAATGCAGTTTGGCAAACAGGTGAACTTGGTAAAATCGACCAAGGTGGTGGCGGCACAATCGCCTATATCCTTGCAGAATACGGCATGAGCGTTGTTGATTGTGGTACTCCAGTGGTATCCATGCACGCACCTTTAGAAGTAATTTCTAAAGCAGATCTCTACCAAACTTACAAGGCATATTTAGCATTCTTTAAACACATTTAAGCTATTGATTTCTACGCATTTACTAGGAAATAAAAAACTCCTAAAAATATTTGACATTCGTTTTAGCTAGTGTATAATAATAGTTTTTCTTGACTAAAGCATCATCTGGAAGTATAATGATTCAAGTATCAAATGGAAGGATGATTAAATGACACAAAGATCAGTTCACGATATTAGAAAAGAAGTAGAAAATTCGGTGGGCAAGGAAGTTATCCTTAAAGCCGATATGGGCAGGAAGAGAGTAAAAACTAAGACAGGTGTCATTGTAAATGCATTTCCAAGTGTGTTTACAGTTAAGGTCAACAATGAATTTGATGTTGAAAGAACAATTTCTTACACATATTCAGATATCTTAACATCAGCAGTAAAGTTGACTCCAAACAAATAAAAATACGGGGCTGTTATAAACAGTCCTTTTTTTGTTTTATAGATAAAATCAAAAATTATTGAGAGGTAGTATGAAATACGCAGATTTGCACATGCACACATCATATTCTGATGGGGATTACGATATAAAAGAAGTAATAGAAATGGCTGTGGGAGCAGGACTTAAAACCATGGCCATAACCGACCATGATAGGGCAGACCATTTTGAGAAAATAAAAGAAATCGGCAAAGACTTTGATATTAGGCTAATTAAGGGTCTTGAAATATCTGCCTATGACTTTGATTCTCACAAAAAAGTCCACATGGTTGGCCTATTTTTGCCTGAATCTACACCAGAGATTGACAAGCTAAATGCCATTACAAATAAAAAAAGAGAAGCCTACCACATTTCTCTTTTGCCCAAATTAGCCAAAGATGGATTTGAACTTGATTATGATTATTTAAAGACTTTTGCAAAAAATTCCATAATCTATAAGTCAGATATCTATTGGGCGATGAAGAAAAAATATCCCGAAAAGATGGAAGGGGTTGGTTTTAAGGATATTTTCCACGAAAAAACCACAGATGACCTTGCAAGAACTATGGGCTATATTCCAGTAAAAGATGCCATAGAAGCTGTGAATGCGGACGGGGGCCTATCAATACTTGCCCATCCACAAGAATACAATAATTGGGATGAGATTGAAAAATATAAGCAAATGGGACTTAGAGCTATAGAAATAAACCATTCTAGGATGAAGGACGGAGATTTTGAGAGGGCAAAAGATTTTGCAAAGAGATTAGATTTATTAATGTCAGGTGGGTCTGATTTTCATAGGCTAGGCCGTTTTGACCTTGGAGATTACGGACTAAGCGAGGATGAATTTAAAAAACTAGAGGAGGATTTTTATGAAAAATATTGTAATTCTTGATTCCAAACCTCTAAATCCGGGCGATCTTTCTTTTAAAGATTTAGAAAAAATAGGAAATCTCACTGTTTACAAAGAATGTCCAAATGATAAGGAAGAAATCATAAGAAGAGCCAAGGATGCGGAGATTTTGCTGGTTTGCTATGTGAAAATTACTAGGGAAATCATGGAACAGCTTCCGAATTTGAAATATATTGGGGTCTTATCGACTGGTTTTGATAATATCGACACCAAGGCAGCCAAAGACTTGGCAATTGCAGTGACCAACGTTCCTGCCTATGGGACAGAGGCTGTTGCCCAATTTTCCTTGGCACTCCTTCTTGAAATCACAACAAGGGTTGGCCACCACGACAGGGAAATTAAATCTGGCCGCTGGAAGAAGGCGGGTTTTTGGTATTTTGGTGACTATCCGCTAATAGAATTATATGGCAAAACTATTGGCCTTTTAGGACTCGGTCAGATTGGTCTTGCGGCGGCAAAAATTTATAAGGCCATGGGCATGGAAGTTTTAGCCTACAATCGCAGCCAAAACGAAGAAGCTAAGACCTATGTAAAATATGCTAGTCTTGATGAAATTTACGCTAAAGCTGATATAATCGACCTTCACCTACCATTGACCAAGGATACAAAAAATATAATCAATGAAGATTCAATTTCAAAAATGAAGGACGGGGTCATTATTGTAAATACAGCTAGGGGAGGATTGATTGATGAAAAAGCCTTGCTGGCAGGCCTTGATTCTGGGAAAATTTTTGCGGCAGGCCTTGATGTTAATAAAACCGAACCAATTAACGATGACAATCCACTTTTAGCTTACGATAATATCATCCTAACCCCACACATGGGATGGGGACCTATGGAAACCAGAGAGAGGCTCCTAGGAATTGCCATTGATAATATCCTAGCCTTTGAAAATGGTCAAAGAAAAAATAGGCAAGATTAGAAAAAAATGAAAAATAAAAAATCCAGACTTGGGAATTTTCATAAAATTCTTGGTCTGGATTTTTTGATTTAGTCTGCTTTTTGGATAATTTCAATCCTGTAGCCATCAGGGTCAGTGACAAAAAAATACTTGTTTGAATTAGGTGTAAGACCTCTGATTTCAGTTACTTCGTAGCCTTTGTTTATTAAAGTTTCTCTAAGAGATGCGATGTCTGGGTGGGAAATGGCGATGTGGCCGTAGCCTGTGCCTATTTCGTAGCCTTTTTCTTGGTCGTAATTGTAGGTTAATTCTAATTCATAATCTGGAGAACCAGGAAGCATTAGATAAACTAAGTCAAATTTCTTTTCTGGAAATTCCCTTCTTCTTGACTCCACAAAGCCTAATTCTTCTGTATAAAACTTAAATGATGTATCAAGGTCCTTGACCCTAACCATGGTGTGTAAAAATTTCATATTATCCTCCTTATTTTATTTATAACCCAAAAGAGAAAATATTATTCAAACTAAAATATAATTGAGGATTACCTTCTAATAATTTTTGATAATATTAAAGTTGACTTTAATATTATTTAGGTTTATAATGGTATTAACAAAGGAGGATAGCGATGGGAAATGAAAAAAGAGGATGGATTGAAAATCTTGATGACAGCGAAATCGACTTTATCAAGAGATTTATCCTAGAATCGGGATCCTTAAAGGAAATGGCAGCTATTTACGGGGTTTCCTATCCGACAGTTAGGTTAAGGCTTGATAGGTTGATTGAAAAAATAAAATTAGCCGACAAGGAAGACTTGTCCTATGTCAGCCTAATAAAGTCCATGGCTATAGATGGGAAAATCACCCTAGATGCAGCCAAGATTTTGATTGAAGAATACAAAAAAGAAGGAGAAGAGAAATGAAGCTAGCTGCAGTAAACTCAGTAATTACAATTTTAATTTTGTTTGTGCCATTAATTTTGCAAATTTTGATATGTAAATATACAAAGGGAAGGGCAGGCCTAATCCTTCCAGGGCTTTCTTTTATAATATCGATAATATATATGTTAAATATAGCAGATGATGGTAATTGGTGGATGGCAGTCCTTATAACAATGGTAATAGCCAACATTCCAACAATAATCTACTACTTAATTTACAGGTACTACGACAAAAAAGAAAAACAAAAAGACGAATTAGACAAGATGAAAATCATGGATATGTAAGGGAGCGAGCTTAGCCTTGCTCTTTTTATATTGTAATTCTCCTTATATCTTTGTTGAAATACTTTGTTTTATTTGATACAATGTATATTAATTATTATATTTTTAATTAAAAATCAATCATAAGAGGAGATGAAATGAATAAAAAAATAATTAAAATATCAAGCCTTGCCTTAGCACTTAGCCTAAGTCTTACAGCTTGTTCTGGAAAATTTGATAAAAGTTCAGAAGATGGTTCAGAAACCAAGCAAACTGAAGTTGCAGCTGATAAAGAAGACAAGGTAAAAGAAGATAAGAAATCTAATGAAAATAATCAAAAATTATCACACTTATATAAT
>NZ_CAUPHG010000048.1:0-13338 GCF_963510915.1 uncultured Anaerococcus sp.
ACAACCCTACAACAAAACTTAGACTCACTAATACCAGGCCTTGTACCATTACTACTAACTCTTGGTATTTGTAAGCTCTTAAAGAAAAACGTATCACCAATCACAATTATCCTAGCATTATTTGCTATAGGTATAGTTGCGAAATATTTCCACATTATGTAATATGGTAGAAAGTCAAAACACCAAGATCGACTACCAAACTAAGGCAAATTACCTAGGAGGTCTTACCAGCCATGGGGACCTCCTAGTAGGTAATAAGGCTATAGAATATTATAACGAAAGAAATGTGAGAGATTTTATTCAAATACCCTACACAGAAATTAAATTAGTAACAGCATCGGTAGTTTTTAAGAAAAAGATTACCCGATTTGCTATCCACACCAAAAAAAACGGGGACTTTATCTTTAATAGCCATGATAACAAGGCTATCCTAAGAGCCCTTAATAAATATCTTCCAGCTGACAAATTAAGAAGATCTTTAACTGTGTGGGACTATGTGAAAAATAAATTTGCAAAATAAACTCCCAGGTTGGGAGTTTTATTTTTTTATAAGTGAAAACATTTTCTTTAAAAGGTAGAAATTTTATGCGAAATATTATATAATATTATTATAAATATAAAAATGGACATTTTATTAACAATAGATATAAGTCCAGAAGGAGATATATTATGAAAAATTATAAGACATCTAAGATTAGGAATTTAGCCTTAGTAGGGCATTCGGGTGCAGGTAAAACATCTCTTACTGAAGCCCTTTTATTTAAGACTGGAGTTATAGATAAAAAAGGTAGAATAGAAAATGGAAATACAGCTTCTGACTACGATAAACAAGAGAAGAAAAGACATATTTCTCTTCAAACTTCAATAATTCCAATAGAGTATAACGACTTTAAATTAAATTTCATAGATTCTCCAGGATTTTTTGATTTTGAAGGTGAAGTTCTTCAGGCTTTGAGGGCTTGTGAGAGTGCGCTTTTTGTTATAGACGGTGAAAAGGGAATCGAAGTTGGTACAGAGAAATATTGGAAATATACCCAAAAGATTAATCTCCCATCTGTTATCTTCATTAATAAACTAGATAAGGAAAACGCTAATTTTAACAAGGTTGTTTCTGACCTCCACATAGAGTTTGGCAAAAAAATCATTCCTCTAACCCTTATGCTCGGCGAAGGCGAAAACTTTGAGGGCATAATCGATGTAATGGATAAAAAAGCTTATTCTTATGAAAATGATGAAAAGAAAGAGCTTGAAATTCCAGAAATCAGAATGGCAGAGGTTGAAGAAGTTTATAACAAGGTTATAGAGGCTGTTGCCGAATCTGATGACGAACTAATGGAAAAATTCTTTGAAGGCGAAGAATTCTCTGAAGCAGAGATCAGAGAAGGTCTATCTAAGGCTATTCTTGAAGGCAAGGTTGTACCATTAATCGCTGGCTCTACAGAAAAGATGATTGGTCTTACATCCTTACTTGATGTAATAGTTAAATATATGCCATCAATTGATGATGAGTCTGCGAACATTGGATTTAGAGTAGCTGATGGATATGAGGCTTTCGAGACAAAGGAAGATGCACCATTCTCTGCTGTAGTTTTCAAGACTCTTGCAGACCCATTCCTTGGTAAGATTTCAATCTTCAAGGTGGTTAGCGGTTCCATTTCCAAAGACGATAAACTTTACAATGCAACTAAAGATGCTGAAGAAAAGATTTCTTCACTCTTCTTCTTGAGAGGCAATGAGCAAATCAAGACTGATAAGGTAGTAGCTGGTGATATAGGAGCTTTCGCTAAGCTTGATAAGACCCAAACCGGAGATACTCTTTGTTCAAAAGATAAGAAGATTGAATACAAGAAGATTAAGTATCCAAAACCAGTTTTATTCTATGCAATCAAGGCAGTAAGCCGTGCAGACGAGGATAAGATTTCTGAAGCCTTACAAAAACTAAATGAAGAAGACCCAACTTTTGCAAACGAGATGAACAGAGAAACCAGCCAACAAGTATTATCAGGCCTTGGAAATGTTCAGCTTGAAGTTTTGATGGATAAATTAAAAGACAATTATTCTGTAAATACAGAAATCATAGAATACAAGATTCCTTACAGGGAAACTATCAAAGGCAAGTCAGACGTTCAAGGTAAGCATAAAAAGCAATCCGGTGGTGCAGGCCAATACGGTGATGTATTTATCAGATTTGAACCAAGCGAAGAAGACTTTGTCTTTGATGAAGAAGTATTCGGCGGTGCTGTGCCAAAGAACTATTTCCCAGCTGTAGAAAAAGGACTTGAAGAATCCCTAGCAGAAGGCCCACTTGCAGGCTACAAGGTAACAGGTATTAAGGCAACCCTATATGATGGTTCTTACCACCCTGTTGACTCAAACGAACAAGCTTTCAAAACTGCTGCAAGAATTGCCTTCAAAAAGGGTATAGAAGAAGCAGATCCAATCCTTCTAGAACCTGTTATGAGTCTAGAAATCAATGTCCCAGACGAAAACATGGGTGATGTTATGGGCGATATGAACAAGAGACGTGGTAGGATTTTAGGTATGGAACCACAAGCAGATGGCAGCCAAGTAATAAAGGCTGAAGCTCCACTTGCAGAAGTTTTAACCTATGCTATAGATCTTAGAAGCCAAACATCAGCTAGGGGAACATTCTCAATGGATTTTGTAAGATACGAAGAAGTTCCAAAAGAAATTACACAAAAAGTTGTAGAAAGCAAGAAAGAAGACTAAAAGTCAGGAGGCAGCAATGGCAAGATGGGAAATACTAGATATAGACCCTTACTTAAGTGACTATGAAAACGACATAAATCTAAGGATGGATAGGCTAGAAGAGCAGAAAAAGAATTTTTTAGCTGGTGGTAAATCACTTAAAGAATTTGCCAACGCTCACAACTATTACGGCTTCCATAAGGTTGAGGGAGGCTGGATTTATAGGGAATGGGCCCCAAATGCAGACGGGCTCTACCTTATAGGAGACTTTAACAATTGGGACAAACATTCTCATCCCCTAACAAAGATTAACGGAGGGGACTGGGAAATCTTTGTAAAAGGCATTAGAACCATCCCTCACAAGTCTCGCCTAAAAGTCCTAGTTGACGCTGGTGGAAAGATTATGGAGAGAATTCCAATCTATGCTACAAGGGTAGAAAGGAATGAAGATTTTGATTTTGCAGCGGTTTTAGAAAATCCACGCAAGGATTTTGAGTGGACAGACGGGGATTTCAAAATCCAAAACAAAGACCTTTTGATTTACGAAGCCCACATAGGCATGGCAGGTGAAGAAGGCAAGGTTTCTTCCTACAAGGAATTTGAAAAACACGTTCTTCCAAGGATTAAAAAAGGCGGCTACAACACAGTCCAGCTTATGGCTATAGCCGAACATCCTTACTACGGATCCTTTGGCTACCAAGTTGCAAACTTTTTTGCACCATCTTCTTGGTACGGAGAGACCAAAGACCTTAAAAGCCTTATAAATACAGCCCACGAAATGGGCTTAAATGTGATAATGGACTTGGTTCATTCTCACTCAGTTAAAAATACAGCCGAAGGCATAAACGAATTTGATGGCACAGATTATCAATTTTTCCACGCAGGTCCTGAAGGCAACCACCCAGACTGGGATTCTAAACTTTTTGACTACCACAAGGGCGGAGTTGTCCACTTCCTACTTTCAAATGTGAAATATTGGCTAGAAGAATTCCACTTTGACGGTTTCAGGTTTGATGGGGTCACATCCATGATCTATAAGGACCACGGCCGTGGAGAAGCCTTCGACTCTTATAAGAAATATTTTTCTATGAATACAGATATAGATGCCCTAAATTATTTGCAAATGGCAAATGAGTTAATCAGAGAAATTAAGCCAAAGGCCATCACCATAGCAGAAGATATGTCAGGAATGCCTGGCATGTGCCTACCTGTTAGCCAAGGCGGAATCGGCTTTGATTACAGGCTTGCCATGGGTATGCCAGATTTCTGGGAGAGAACTTTAAAGAGAGACGACCACGATTGGGATCTTTCAAATATGTGGTATGAACTTACAACCCACAGGCCAAGCGAAAAGAGAATTGGCTATGTAGAAAGCCACGACCAGGCCCTAGTTGGTTCAAAAACAACAATCTTCCAGCTAGCAGACGCTGAGATGTACGACTCTATGGCGGTTAATATCCACAATTTTGAGATAGACCGAGCCATAGCCCTCCACAAGATGATTAGGTGGATAACTATCTCAGAAGGAGCTGATGGATATTTAAACTTTATGGGCAATGAATTTGGTCATCCTGAATGGATTGATTTTCCAAGGGAAGGCAACGGTTACTCCTACCACTATGCTCGCCGTCAATGGTCACTAAGAGATGCGGATTATCTCAAATACAAGTTCTTGGCAGACTTTGACGAAGCGATGATAAATTTTGCCAAGGAAAATAAGCAACTAGGAAATGACACCTACAGGCTTTGGCTAGATAACGATAGGAAAATTATCGCCTTTAGAAATAAGGATATAGTTTATCTTTTCAACTTCCATCCAACCAATTCTTACGAGTCCTTCCACCTACCAATCCACGATATTGGAGAATTTGAGGTAGTCATGGACACAGACGAGGCAAGGTTTGGTGGTTTTGACAGGATAAGCCACGGTGTTGTCTACGACACAGAAAAACTTCCGGGCACAGACTACGACGGAATTAAAATTTATATCCCTTGTAGGACAGCCCTAGCTCTTAAAAAGGTCAAATAATGAAAATAATATGTCTAGGAGATTCCTTCACAGAAGGATATCTCGTTGAAGATAAGTCATATGCCCGCTTTTTATCAAAGGCGGGTTTTGATATTGTAAACCTTGGTCGAAATGGATCGACAACTTGTGAAATGCTAGCTAGGTACGAAGGCTACGTGCTAACAACTGATGAAGCTGACCTCTTAATAGTCTTTGGAGCCACTAATGATTTTATGGTTGGCTACTCTGTTGATTTGGTTTTTAAAAACCTAAAAAGTATAGTAGACCTAGCCAAGGCAAGGCAAATCATAGTTATAGGTCCACCCTTCATTGAAGAAGAGGAGACTTACCCAATCTATGATGAGATAAATGGAAAAATCGCAGAACTCAAAGAAAAAATCAAAAGCCTGGGGGTAGAATTCATTGATGCCGACACCATTGCCGGCCATTACCTAGACGGAGTCCACCTGGCAAGCGACTTTCACAAAGGTCTTGCAGCAAAGATTATAGAAAAGATTGGAGAATAAATGGAAAATTTAGAAAACCAAGTATTTGAAAACCTTGAAAAAAACCAGATGGTAAAAAGTCTTATGAAAAATGTCTTGATTTCAAGACTCATAACCATTGGCCTTGCCATCTTAGCTGGCTTTATCCTAATAAGAATTGCCAGAAAGACCCTAGATAAATTTTTAAACAAAAACCAGTCTTCCAGAATGGCTAACCCAGCCAAGATTGAGACAATAAGCAAGCTTTTGTATTCGATAATCAAGTTTGCCATTATTTTTATAGTAATAAATATCATCCTCGATTCTGTTGGCATCAACACATCTTCCCTAATCGCAACAGCAGGGATAGGTGGTATCGCAATCGCCTTTGGTTCCCAAACCATTATCCAAGACTTTATCATGGGAATATTTATAGTAATTGATGACAGGATAAGGGTCGGAGATTGGGTAATAGCAGCAGGTTGCGAGGGTACAGTTGAACAATTAAACCTAAGGACCACCCTCATCAGGGATTTCAACGGGTCTTTGCACATCATTCCAAATTCTAAAATCGCCAATGTCCAGAATTTCAACAGGGGAAGGGCCTTAGCCCAGGTTGTTTTTTCCCTTCCTTATGAGGTGAGTCTTGGTGAAGCCAAGGAAATTGTTCAAATTGTGGCAAGCAAACTCAAGAAAGATCCTGACTTTAAGGGCAAGGTAGTCGAAGGTTTTGAATTCTTTGAAATTTCGTCTTTTGAGCCGATTGTCTACATTGTAAAGATGATTGCAACCACCAAGGACGGCTACCAATGGGCCTACCAAAGGGCGGCGCGTGTTCTAATTAAGGAAGAGATGGAAAAAAGAGAAATCAGGGCGAGAAAAAGTGGAGATAGGAAATGAAAAAATACAAGTTAAATGACATAATCACCCTCAAAAAAGGCCATCCTTGCGGAGAAAATCTCTGGCAGATCGAAAGGCTAGGGGCAGACATCAAATTAAGGTGCCTGGGATGTGATAAGATTATTTGGATGAAAAGACTAGATTTTGATAAAAAAATCAGAAAAATAAAAGATAAAGACGGCAAGATGGTCGCAATTGTAAATTACGAAGGATAGGGGATAAAAAATATTATCGCCACCCATGATACTTAATTTTTTTGCATAAGAAACCATAAGAATTTTGCTTAGTAAAACTATAGTAATAATTAAAAAACCAAGGGGCAAAGATAAATAAAGGCTGAAAAGTTTTTATTGGAAAAATTTTTACTATTTTTAAATTTTGCCGATTAAGAAATCTCAGGGACTTAAATAAAGCTCTGAGATTTTTTTGTTAATATACGCTTAGTTCTTGCTAGACTTTTATGAAGCTAAGAGCTTTATGGTTAATTCACAAATAGATGATAGGAACATCAAGACAGATTTTTATACTTGGATATGAGATTAGAGGGCAAAAAGAACTTTTATTTTGACCATAGATAATACTACTCATATTATTGATATTATTAATTGACTAAGTAAAAAATGTTTGCTATAATTAAACCCATGATAATGATAATCATTTTCTAGATATTAATTATCGTAAGTATGAGCTAGAGGAGAGGTTTGTGAAATCAATTGCAATTTACGGCAAGGGAGGAATAGGTAAGTCGACAACTACATGTAGTCTTGCTATTGCACTTGCAGAAAATTATAAGGTTATACAAATAGGATGTGATCCTAAATCAGATTCTACTAAAAATTTAATGAATGGTAAAAAAATACCTTCAGTCTTGGACATGATTCGTAAAAAAGGCAACGATGTTGTCTTGGAAGATATAGTCTATAAAAGTGAAAGTGGAATTTATTGTGTAGAATCAGGCGGGCCAACACCAGGGATTGGTTGTGCCGGACTTGGAATAATCCAAGCCTTCAAAAAATTAGAAGAGTTAAAAGCCTTTGAGATATATAAGCCAGATATAGTCTTATATGATGTTTTGGGAGATGTTGTTTGCGGTGGTTTTGCCATGCCAATTCGTGATGGCTATGCCGATAATATTTTCATAGTGACATCTGGAGAAATGATGGCCCTATATGCTGCAGATAATATAAAAAGAGCTGTGGATAATTTTGTAGGACGTGGATACGCTAGGTGCGGGGGACTTATTTTAAATTCTAGAAATGTGCCTGATGAAGATATGGTCGTTAAGAAAGCGGCTGGTGAGATGGGGCTGGATGTATTAGCGAAGATACGCAGGTCTGACTATGTTCAAAAGGCAGAAGATGAGGGCAAGACTGCAATTGAAATGTTTCCTAATAGCGATATAGCAGATGACTATAGAAATCTAGCTAGAAAAATAATAGAAAAAATTGAAGAGATGGAAAAGAACAAGATAGAGAAAAAAGATAAGAAAATTGCGAGACGTATATGAAAAATATAAGTTTGGAAAAATTAGAAAACAAGGGATTTTTTCAAGAAAACTCTTGTGGAGGAGCTTGTTTTAAAGACTCGTTGGATTACATAGGTCCATCTTCTGGAGGTTTTGGACTCCAGCATATACTACTACAACTTCCTGAATCTCATTTGATTTTCATATCGCCATCCGGATGCGGTAGGCATACATCTTTGGCATCTTTAAAAGATGATACCAAAAAACGTATATCCTATTATCTTTTAACGGCATCAGAGATTATTGATGGTTATGATGATCAGATGGAAGAAGCTGTTGTTGAGATGGTTGATATATTAACAAAAATGAAAAGGAGGCCGAAAGCCATAATAACCATTGTTAGTTGCCTAGATAATTTGATAGGAACTGATAATGCTAGTGTTGTAAGAAGGCTTAGGGAGAGAATACCCGACATTGATTTTCAAGAAGGGCATATGGATCCTATCACCAGGGATACAGAGACACCTCCGCTTGTGAAAGGCATTAATACTATCTATAATTTCCTAAAAGAAGGAAGTGCAAAAGAAAAAACAAAAGATGTCAACATAATAGGATGTTTTCTGCCCTTGCCTGAAAACAATGAACTCTATAAGCTAGTCGCACCAGGCAAAGTTAGGCAGGTAAGCACAGAAGGCTCTTATGATGAATTTCAAAAAGAAGCAAATTCAAAAGTTAATATAGTCATGCATCCGGGTGGTATATATGCTGCCAAAGAGTTGAAAAACCGCTTTGGCACACCATTTATCCCTATGTTTACAACATATTCAATAAAAAATATCGACCAAGCTTACGAAAGTTTAGCTAAGCTTTTGGAAGTAGAGTTCGATAAGGAAATATTGGATAGCTATAGGCAAGAAGCGGAAAAATCTATCGATAAAGCTCTTGAGATAATGGGAGATAGACCTATTTGGGTATCATCTGGTGGTGTAAAACGTCCTTTTGATACAGCAAAAGCCCTTATTGAGTATGGCTTTAATGTGGAGGCAGTATTAGCATCCGATGATTTGCCATTTGAAAGAGAGGCTAAGGAGTGGCTAGAAATAAATTGCCCAAATATTAGATATATGCAGGCTGACCACTTTTCTCGTGCAAAAAGAGCCTACTTAAATGATCAAGTTTTAGGAATTGGATTCGATGCTGCATATCAAGCAGGAAGCTCTTATGTTGTTTCGTTGGTTAATGACCTTGACCTATTTGGTTATTACGGCTTAAAAACCTTGATGGAAGAAATAATAGATGCTATTAAAAATCCTAAAGATCTTAAAGAGATGATTGATAAGGCAAATCTTGTTATATAGGAGGAAAATATGGGAAGATTGAATATTTCTTTACCACCATTTGCACCTGACTATTCGGGAGCTTGTTCTATGATGTTTCCTTTGAACTCCTTGATAGTAATCTATGATGCGTCTGGGTGTACTTCAAATTACACAGGATTTGACGAACCAAGATGGTATGGTTCTGACAAAATGGTATTCTGTTCTGGACTTAGGCAGCTAGATGTTGCCTTGGGCAATGATGAAAGATACATTGAAAAGATATGCCAAGCAGCTGAATATCACAAACCAGACCTAATTTTATTTGCAGGAAGCCCTGTACCCTTGGTAATTGGTACTGATTTTCAGGCCATAGCAGAAGATATAGAAACAAGAACTCATATTCCAACAATCGGTGTTCCTACTAATGGTTTAAATGATTATTTGTCAGGTATATCTGAGGTTTGTCAAATACTTTTGGACAAATTCTTAGATGAGAAAGAAAAAACAAAAGCAAGGACAGTTAATCTGCTGGGCCTAACTCCATTGGATTTTAATGAAGACACTGTTAAGGATTTAATAAGTTTTTTAGAGAAATATGGGTGGAATATAAACTGTATCCTATCTCACGACCTTACCCTTGAGAAAATAAAATCCATAACTTCAGCAGAATTAAATCTTGTTTTCAATATGGGTGGGGTTGACATAGGAGAATGGTTATTAAAATTCTACGATATGCCATACTTGGCTGGCATACCTATAGGAGTAGATGATCAACAATTATATATAGGAAGAATGGAAGAAATTATCAAATCAGGCAATAAAAGGAATTTTTGGCAAATAGAGGAGGATGGTAGGAAGAAAAGAAAAAAGATAGGAATAATTCAAGAAAGTGTACTAGCGAACAGTCTAGGGAGAAAATTATATGAACAATTCCCTGACTACGAAATTTGTGTGGCAAGTCCTTTTTCCAAAACTTGCGATGACTACGAAAAGACAACAGCTATTCTAAAAAGTGAAAAAGACATCATAGCTTACTTACAAGACAATCAATTCGATTTACTAATAGCTGACCCTTTAATAATAGGCCTAACAGATGGAATCAAGTCTTTTAACTATAGTCACTTTGCTATATCTTCGCATTTTTATAAAAAATACGATAGGAATATAATTGGAAAATCTGGCGATGAAATTATTGAGGAAATTAAAAAAATATTAAATTAATAAAGGAGAAAATATAAATGAAAATATTAAAAAAAGTATTAGCTATGTCTATGGCTTTAGCTTTGGCTTTCAATTTCGCTGCTTGTAAATCAGAAAAAAAGGCCGAAGAAAAAGACACAAAAGCAGAAAGAACTGCAGAAAGTATAAATGAGCAAGTAAAAGAAGCAAAAGAAGAACAAGAAAAGAATGACTATGAAAAAGTAGACAAGGATGGCAAGAGGACAATAGTCGACATGGCATCTAATAAGGTAACCATACCTGATAAAGTCAATTCATGTGTAGTCATCTCTATCTATCCATTGTCAGCAGCCATCAGCAACTACCTTGGTTCAGCAGAAAAAATAATAGGCATGGATCAATTTGCCCAACAAGCTGCAAAAGTAGGTCTACTTGGCAAACTTTATCCAGAAATTTTAAATGCAAAAACAGACTTCGTTGATGGAGAAAATATAAATATAGAATCCATTATGAAATTAAAACCAGATGTAGTATTTTACTTCGCAAGAAATACAAAACACAAAGAAATGCTAGAAAATGCAGGCATACCAGCCATAGCTATGGAAGCTCAAGGCAGACACTACAATTGTATAGAAACTTTCAACGATTGGTTTAAGGTATTTAAGCAAGTATGGCCACATGAGGGCTTAGATTCAGATAAAATCACTGACTATGCTAACAAGGTATATGATAAGGTTCAAGAAAGAGTAAAAGATATACCAGAAGAAGAAAAAGTGAAAGCCCTAAGCATATTTAGATATACAGATTCAGATTTAATGGTATCAGGAAAGAATTTCTTTGGAAATTGGTGGATAGAAGCCGCAGGTGGTAAAAATGTTGCTGATGGAATCGATGTAAATGGTCCACAACCAGCATCAATGGAAGATATATACAAATGGGATCCAGACGTAATAATGCTTACAAACTTCTCTCCAGCACAACCAGAAAACTTATACGAAAATACCTTTGGAGATAAGTGGGAAAATGTAGCTGCAGTAAAAAATAAAAGAGTCCATAAGATGCCTCTAGCCTCATATAGAACATTTACACCAGGCGTTGACACACCAGTAACTCTTCTATGGGTAGCTCAAACCCTATATCCAGAAAAATTCTCTGACATAGATATCAAAAAAGAATTCCATGATTATTACAAGGATTTCTTTAATGTAGATCTAACAGATGAAGATCTAGAAAATATTGTAAATCCTCCAAAAGAAGCAGGAAAAGGCTATTAAGGAGTAGTAGATGATAAAAAACCATCAAAAACCAGTCATATTTATAATTTTTGCATTGACACTCTTGATGGGATTGGGTTGTATTGGAATAGGCAACTACAATATAAGTTTATATGAAACTATAAGGGCTTTACAAACATGGGGAAGTGGCGTGTCTGATACTGCAGCAACAGTAATATTAGGCATACGCCTACCAAGAGTCATATTATCAATAATAGCGGGGGCTGGGCTTGCTTGTGCAGGAGCAGCCTTCCAGTCATTATTTTCCAACCCCCTAGCCACACCAGACACACTTGGCGTTGCTAATGGGGCGTCCTTTGGGGCGGTCTTAGCCTTGTTATTACACTTATCAACAATAATGGTGCAAATTTCGGCAATGATTTTTGGATTGTTAGCAGTGTTTTTTGTATTACTCATAAGCAAGAGAAGGGGAAGTCGCTCTATAATAATGATGATATTAGCAGGCCTTGTTATATCTTCTTTTTTTCAAGCCCTAATTTCGATAGTAAAGTTAATGGCTGATCCTCAAGACCAATTGCCAGCAATTACATTCTGGCTAATGGGTTCATTAAGTGGAACCATGGCAGGTACCCTCCTATACGGACTACCACTTTTAATACTTGGAATTATAATTATCTTTATCTTGAGATGGCGCTTAAACGCTCTTAGTTTGCATGAAGACGAAGCCAAGTCCTTGGGAATCAATGTAGGTCGCATGAGAAACCTAACAATATTAGGCTCAACCATGATTACAGCATCAGTAGTATCAATGTGTGGCCAAATTGGATGGGTAGGACTCTTGGTACCCCATATAGCAAGGATGTTATTTGGAAACAACAATAAGTTTGTAATACCAGGTTCAATAGTAATGGGTGGCATGTTTTTCTTATTAATCGACACCTTAGCAAGAAATTTAACAGCCTCAGAACTTCCGGTATCAATCCTAACAGCGCTAATTGGAGCTCCATTATTTATATATCTTTTAAGAAAATCAGGAGGAATCAAATAGTGAATTTAAAAGTTAAAAATGGATACTATTCCTATGATAAAAAATGTCGCAAGAGCGAAAAATATGTATTAGAAGATATAAACTTTAGTGTAGACCAAGGAGAAGTTTTCACAATACTTGGAGCAAATGGAGTAGGGAAAACCACCCTTATAAAATGTATCCTCGGCTTATTAAGTTGGGAAAAAGGTGCAAGCTACCTTGATAATAAAGATATAAAAGAATTTGCAGCAAAAGAGCTGTGGAAACATATAGCCTATGTACCCCAAGCCAAAACATCAACCTTTTCATATAGGGTAGAAGAAATGGTAGTTCTAGGAAGAAGTGCCCACATAGGTCAGTTTGCCCTACCAAATGACAAAGATTATGAACAAGTAGATGAGATTCTAAAATCACTAGGAATATTTCACCTAAAAGGCAGAGATTGCAATGCGCTAAGCGGAGGGGAATTACAAATGGTCCTCATAGCCAGAGCCCTATGCGCAAACCCAAATATCCTAGTCCTAGACGAACCAGAATCAAACCTAGATTTCAAAAACCAACTATATATACTAGAAACCTTAAAAAATCTAAGCAAAGAAAAAAATGTGACAATAATAATAAACACTCACTACCCAGATCATGCCCTACAAATATCAGACAAGACACTATTACTAGGCCATGGCATACAAAAATTTGGGAAAACTTGCGATATAATAAATGAAGAAAACCTCGAAGAGATATTTAATGTGAAGATATATATCAGACAGGTAGAAGTAACAAAAGAAAAATCTTATAAAACAGTAATAGCTGACTTAAAAAATAATTAAGAAATCAAGGAAAAAATAATCCTTGATTTTTTTATTGGATAAAAAACTATAATTATATAAGCGAAAATATGAAGTAAAAGTAATCGATCAAAATTTATAAAAAAAATCAGAAAAAAATTTGACAAAGATAAAAACAGATGTTATAGTATTAAATGTCCGCAAGAGAGAAACTTGGACAGGAGAA
>NZ_CAUPHG010000049.1:0-13199 GCF_963510915.1 uncultured Anaerococcus sp.
TGGAGTGTGGGCACGACCTAAAATCCTATCATCCCAAACATCCATGTAGGATTTGGTAATGTTAGAAAGTGAAGCAATACCAACAATTTCCCCATTATTATCTACAACTGTTAAGGAGTTTGTTGCCCCCTTTTGAAAAGTATCCCAAGCCTTTCTAATTGGAATGGTTGGGTCAATTATATTGCCCTTATCAAAGGATAAATCGCCTACAGTAAGTTTCATAGATTCCTTAATTTCTGGTGGTTTTACCCCAAAGTAATCTAGGACAAAGCGACTTTCTTGGGAAAGTTTCCCAAGTCTAATTGGAATGGCTTCGTATTCTCCCAACCTGTTTTTTAGGTCAGCATATGCAATAGCTGACATAATTGAGTCTGTGTCTGGCTTTTTGTGGCCTGTAATATAAACTGTCTCTCTCATCTTTTCCCCCTTCAAGAAAATTCTACCTTTAGCATCTCTAGTTTGTACCTATTAATCTGTACTACTGTTATTTTAATTCCCTCTGTTTCTATAGTATCTCCAAGCTTTGGAATCCTGCCTAATTTATCAATCAAAAATCCTCCAATAGAGTCATTTTTGATTTGTTCTAAGTCAGTATCAAAGTAATCGTTAAAGTCATTTATATGGATAGATGGATTTACCAAATATTCCTTATCATTTATTTTGAGTATTGATTCAAGGTGAGTATCATACTCATCTTCTATCTCTCCTACTAATTCTTCTACTATGTCTTCTATAGTTACTATACCAGATGTACCGCCGTACTCGTCTATAACTATGGCAAGGGACACGTTTTCGCCCCTCATAGACTTAAAGAGATCAAAGATGTGCATATTGTCATAAACATAAAAAGCTGGTCTAACCATCTCTTCTATGTTTAGTTCCTTATCATCTGCAACAAAAGCCACTATGTCTTTCATATGTAAAATTCCAATAATATTGTCAATGGACTTACCATAGACAGGGATTCTTGAATGTTTGCAGTTTTTTAAAAATTCTCTTAATTCCCTATCCTCCATATCAACAGCAATAGCTTCCATATTGGTCCTAGCAGTCATAATATCTTCAACATCCGAATCACCAAACTCAAAAACATTGTTGATAATCTCCGATTCTTGATTATTTATAACACCTTGTTCTTCAGATACATCCACAATTGTCTTTAAGTCTTCTTCTGTAACCAAGTCATCTTTTTTAGAATCTTCTCCAATTAGCATTCTAGTTAAAAAATTAGTTATGGCTTGGAGAAAAAAAGACATAGGTTTTAGGATAAAATCAAAAAACTTTATAGGTTTTGCCACTTTCAAGGCAACCTTTTCTGATGATGAAGAAGCTATATTTTTAGGTGTCACTTCGCCAAAAATCAAAATTGTAAGTGTTAGGACAATTGTAGAAATAATGGCGCCTGATGGTCCAAAAAGATCTGTAAAGAATATGGTCGCCACAGTTGTCGTAGCAATATTTACTATGTTATTTCCAATCAAAATAGTAGTTAGGACCTTGCCAATATCATCAGTTAGTTTTCTAACCAAAGATGAATTTTCCACTCCATTTTCTTCCATTTGTCTAATTTTAAATACATTTAAAGATGTAAGGGCTGTTTCTGATGAGGAAAAAAAAGCGCTTCCCGCAACCCCTACTATAATCACTATAAGTTCAATCCAATTCGTCTGACTCATTTTTCCTTCTTTCTAGTAAGTGTTCTCATACCTATTATAGCGATTTTCGAATTAAAAATAAAGGATTTTGGTGATAATTTTAAATAAAAACATATAATAGACCTGTATCATAAATAAAAGGAGGCAAATATGGCAGAAGTTTCATTTTTCGAAAAAACTTTCAAGCTAAACAAACATGGTACTAATGTAAAGACAGAAATAATGGCAGGTATAACCACCTTTATGACAATGAGTTATATCCTTGCAGTAAATCCAGCTATCCTTAGTGAATCAGGCATGGATTACGGTGCAGTTTTCTCAGCCACCATCATCGCAAGTGTTGTAGCCATGGTCCTAATGGCCTTTTATGCCAACCTACCTTTCGGTCTATCTGCTGGTATGGGGCTTAATGCTTTCTTCACCTATACAGTAGTCGGTCAAATGGGTCACTCTTGGCAATTCGCCCTCACCGCAGTATTTTTAGAAGGAATTATTTTTATCTTACTATCTTTTGTGGGAGTCAGAGAGGCAATATTTAATTCAATACCAGCGACCCTAAAGAAAGCTGTGTCAGTAGGTATAGGCTTATTCATAGCTGAAATCGGTCTATTAAATGCAAACATCATCGTTAAGGCAGAACCAGCCCTAGCTCTTGGAAACCTAAAGAGCCTTGAGGCCCTAGTATTCTTCTTTGCCCTAATAGTAATGATCGTTCTAACAGCAAGAAGAGTAAAGGGAGCCCTACTTTGGGGAATCTTGGTATCAACCATCTTATCTTTAATCTTAGGAGTTACACATTTACCAGATACCAATATCGTAAGCCTACCACCATCTATTGCACCTGTAGCTTTTAAATTAGACTTTTCAAATATCTTCTCATTAGAGATGTTTTCAGTCTTATTCTCATTCTTATTCGTAGATATCTTTGATACCCTAGGTACCCTAACAGGAGTTGCAACCAAAGCAAAGATGCTCGATGAAAATGGGAATCTACCAGAGGCAAGCAAGGCCCTAATGAGTGATGCAGTAGGCACAACAGTCGGCGCCCTCCTAGGAACATCTACAATTACAACCTTCGTAGAATCTTCATCAGGTGTAGCCGAAGGCGGAAGAACTGGTCTAACAACTCTTGCAACAGCAGGATGCTTTGTAATAGCAGCATTTTTCTTCCCAGTATTTTCAATAATTCCACCAGCAGCCACATCAGCAGCCCTAGTCACAGTAGGACTTTTCATGCTATCAACTGTTGTAGAAATCAACTTCGAAGATATCACAGAAGCCTTCCCAGCCTTCATGACAATCCTCATGATGCCACTAGCTTATTCAATAGCAGAAGGTATAGCCTTTGGAATGATGAGCTTTGCAGCCATTAAACTTCTAACAGGCAAGGGCAAGGAAGTAAGCTGGGTAATTTATCTTTTGGCAATAATTTTCTTAGCAAGATATATTATATAAAAAATTTACTTGACAAAGTGATAATGTTGTAATATGATAAAGCTAACATAAATCGTAGATAGAAGTAGTAGCAAATAATTAAGCCGACAGAAAGTTAATGGTTGATGAGAATTGCAAGGTAGAATTATTTGTGAATGGATCTATCAGATCAAAGGTGAAATTAAAGTAGCCGGCGGGTGGTTCTCACCTTACAGGGATAGGATATGAAAGTATCTAAAGAGGTCTATTAATGATAGATAAATGAGGATGGCACCGTGGGCACTAGCTCGCTCCTATATATAGGAGCGAGCTTTTTTTATACCAAACCACCAAAAGAAAGGAAAGAAAAATGCAAACAAACACAATACAAACAAGAAACTTAACAGTATCAGCAATCTTTATGGCCCTAGGACTCGTCCTCCACTTGATGGTGCCTGGAATATTCTTCGGAGTCAAACCTGACTTCCTACTCTCAATGATGTTTATCTCCCTTATGATAGTAGGAGATGTCAAAGAAGCCTTATTATTAGGAGTCGCAGGAGGTATCATGAGTGCGCTCACAACTGGTTTTCCAGGCGGTCAAATCCCAAACTTCGTAGAAAAAATCATCACAAGCCTAGTAGTTTTTTACATTATAAAATCTATGAATAAAAACTTCTCAATCCCTAAGATAATCCTAATATTTGCCCTAGGCACTTGTGTTTCAGGCACCTTATTTTTAACAATCGCCCTAACCATGACCAAGCAACTAAACCTATTCATTCCATCCTACCCAGCAGTTCTAGTAGCCATGGCCATAAACGCCATACTTGGAATATTCTTATACCAAGCGACTCAAAGAATGAACCTAATAAATTAAGAAATTTATTTTAACAAAATGAGAATAAAACCTGTACGCTTAATATTAGTTTAACGATAAAATTTATTTGACAGGTTTATGATTCTATGCTATACTCTATTTAACATGATAAATGGAGGTGATATTTTGAAGGAAGTCCATATCTTAAATACTCTTGAAGAAGTAAATATTGTAAGTGACCCCATAAGGCTTAAAATTATTATGACTCTTGGAACAAGTCCAAAAACTGCCCAAGACCTCTCCCACGCTCTTGGTGTAAGCCGTTCAAAAATCCACTACCACCTAAAAATTCTGGAACAAAATGGAATTATAGAAGTTGTAGACACAGAGCTAATAAATGGTATTACTCAAAAATATTTCCTACCGGTAGCCAAGGCCTTTATACCGAATAGCGAAATATTTAATAAAAATTTGGAAGAAAAACAATTCACTTTCAAAATTCCTAGAAAAGACTACGAGTCTTTTGAAAAAGAATTAAATGAACTTATAAAAAAATATGAGAAGGATGAAGATTCCGAAAACTTCCAAGTACAAATCTATAAATTATCTTAAAACCAGTAAGTAGATGCTTACTGGTAAAAAAAGAAGCGACCGTCAATAAAAACTAAACGTAAAAAAATATTATTTACGAGAAATGATTGAAGTATTATTTCCCTTACAAATTTAAAATTAAAAACCTACAATTCATAAAATATTACTTGATTAATAAAAATATTGTGGAGAATGAAATTTCAACAAAGATTAGCAAATACAAATTTATAAACTATCTAAAACCAGTGGGTACAGACTTACTGGTTAAAAAAATAGGCTTCTGTCAATAAAAACTAAACGTTAAATATAAGGAGTATGTTAAAAATGATTAAAAGCAAAGATTTCTATGTCCTGCTTCTGGGACGACTAATTACAAATTTTAGTGATAGTCTTTATGCTATTGCCTCTACCCTCTTGGTTTACCAGATGAGTAGGTCTACTGTATATTCAGGTATAACCCTGTTTCTAACCTCATCAACAGCCATTGTTCAATTACTTCTAAGTCCAATCTTGGATAAGATTAATATGAAGAAGTTTTTGATTCTTTCTCAATTAATACAAGCTATCTTAATATTAATTATTCCAGCCTTGTATCATTTGGAAAAACTAAATGTCTACCACATTATGGTTCTCATGCCAATAATTTCCTTGATTAACCAGCTGGTTTATCCTGGACAAATTTCTCTTTTGCCTAAGATTCTTACTGAGGAAGAACTTGTTACAGGCAATTCTTTGATGACTATGGCTTATCAAGGATCAAATGCAATATTCGATACCCTAGCAGGCTTTATTATATCTATATTTGGCTTTATGACAGCTTTTTATGATGATAGTATTAGTTTTATCTTAACTGGATTATTGTTTTGTCTTTTATCAAAAAAGCTTAGTCATTACAATGAAAGAGAAGAAAAAGCAGAGGGTTCTGCCATTAAAAATCACTTTAAGGGTCTTAAAGAAGGTCTTGACTTATTTAAGGATTCTAGGATTTTTGCCCTTGTCCTTGGAGTAGTTTTTATAAATTTTTCTGCCACATCTATAAGTGCAGTCTTGCCAGCCTTTGCCGAAGATGAAATTTTTTACAGTCTAATGCTTGCAGGAATGGGCGCAGGAGTTCTTTTAGGATCTTTGTTCGCAGGTCTTCCAAAACTAAAAAATGTTTCATTAGGAAAACTCTATGTTTATGGAATGCTTGTCGTATCCTTAGTTTGGATATCTGTTTCCTATTTTGCTACAAATATAAAAATTGCAGTCGCCTTATATGCTCTTGGTTGGTTTGTAGTAGGCATAGTTAATGTTTATGCCCAAACCATGGTTCAGGTGATTGTACCAAGCGAAAAAATCGGTTCTGCCATGGGGGCTATGGTTGGTATTTCGACCTTTATGGCGCCGCTTGGAGCCTTACTCGGTGGATACTTGGGAGAATATTTATCAAGTCCAAAAGCAATACTTATAGCAAGTGTGATTATCCTTCTAGTTGCTATTTACTGGGCTTTAAATAAAAATATTAGAAAACTTCCTGCAGTTAATAATTTTCACCAAGCCTTTTAACCAATAAAAAAGACTCGCTCAGTATAACTTTAACCCCTAAGACTAAGCCGAGTCTATTTTTTGTTTTATATCTTTATCACTTATCAATTTTTCTGTATAGTCGTCCCTGTCTGGATTTCCTATTTCTTTGTCTTATAATTATCCTCCAGACTTCCCTATGATTCAGTCTAGCAAGATAATAGAATAAAGTATAAGTCTACAAATTTATTTTTTAAAATTTCTCGTGTATAATGTAAAAGAAAATTGTTGGAGAAAAATTTAAGGAAGTATTATTTTGAAAGAATTTGGGAATTTAGCTTTTGATAAAAAAACAATGAAGAAAAACGTGCCTTATCCAGTTTACCTAAAATGGAAGGAAGCTGCTAGAAACAACGCTACCTTGGATAGGGAGACAGCTGATTCTATTGCCCATGCTATGAAGATATGGGCTATATCTAAGGGGGCAACATCTTATACCCACTGGTTTCAACCCCTTAATGGCAAAACTGCCACCAAGAAGACCGCCTTTTTAAATAGGGATGATAAACACAATCCTATAAATAGATTTTCTGGCAAGGAGCTAATTATTGGTGAACCAGACGCTTCTTCATTCCCATCAGGAGGTATGCGTTCAACCTTTGAAGCTAGAGGCTATACATATTGGGATTTGACAGCCAATTCCTTTATTTTGGATAAGGTTTTGTATATCCCATCTGTTTTTGTTTCTTACTATGGAGAAAAACTCGACAAGAAACTTCCCCTGATAGAATCAATGAACATGGTTAGTAAGGCGGCAACTGGTCTTTGCAATTTATTTTTAAAAGACGAGCCTACTTATAGGGTGAAAGCTAAGGTTGGTCTTGAGCAAGAATTTTATTTGATAGATAAAAAATATTTTGACAAAAGGATTGATTTGGAATATTCAGGCATGACCTTGGTTGGCTCTGATCCTATGATTGAAAAGGAATTAATATCCCATTATCTTGGGGCGATTCCTGAAAGAGTTAATGATTTTTATGAAGATATCAATAAAGAACTCTACGATTTGGGCATTTATATGGAAGCAGAACACAATGAAGTTGGACCAAACCAGTTCGAGATAGCTATAATGTTTGAAAACGCCAACATCTCTGTGGATAATAACCAGCTTTTGATGTACATACTTGAAAAAACAGCCCTAAAACATGACTTGGTTTGTCTTTTAAAGGAAAAACCATTCAAGAATATGGCTGGGTCTGGAAAACACAATAATTATTCCCTAGCTACAAATTATGGAAAGAATTTATTTTCACCAAGTAAGGACCCAAAGAATAATATAATTTTTCTCCTCTTCTTATCAGCTATGATTGAAGTTTGCAACAAATATCAAAAGCTCCTAAGAATCGCATCTTCGTCTGTTACTAATGATTATAGGTTGGGCGGAAATGAAGCTCCACCGGCTATAATTTCGATGTTTATAGGTTGTGATTTGGAAGATATTTTAAAAGCAATAGCCGAGGGTGATTTTGAGGAAAAAGTTGTTTCTAATAAGGTTAAAATCCCACACCTTGGAGAAATCAAGACTGATTCGTCAGACAGAAACAGGACCTCCCCTATAGCCTTTACTGGTAATAAGTTTGAATTTAGGATGCTTGGATCCTCTCAATCTGCTGCAGACCTAAATACTGTAATTAATATTGCCATGGCAGAATCCTTAGAAAAAATATATAAAACCCTCGAACCAGTTGAGGAAGAAAATTTAAAAGAAGAAGCCTACAAGCTAATCAAAGAAATATATCTAGCAAACAAAAACATCCTCTTCCAAGGAGACGGATATTCAAAAGATTGGAAGGAAGAAGCAGAAAAAAGAGGCCTAGAAAATTATCCGACCTTCCTTGATGCTCTCAAGGCAGCAAAAGATTCAAAAGCCTATGAAATTTTTGAAAAATCCGAAATTTTTAGCGAAAAAGAAATTGATTCTCTAATCAATGTTCAATTCGAAGAAGTGATTAATTTCTTTTCTTCCCAATTAGAGATTATAAATAATATGATTCACCAAGAAATCCTACCTTCAGCCATGAGAGAGATTAAGGTAGTTAAGGATTACCTAGGCTTTGTAAATAATGAAAAGCTCAACCAAAGGGCTATCAAAATAAATTCAGGTGTCACAGAACTACTAGAATATTCTGAAAAAATTTCAGATATCATCGAAAAAAGTGATGTACTTTCTGATATAGAACAAAAGGCTTATTATCTACAAAAGGAAACAAGACAAGTGGCTAGTGATTTTCGCAGGATTTCAGATTCCCTTGAAAAACTAATTTCAAGAGAAAATTATTCTATGCCAAACTATGTAGACATGCTAAAAACCTTATAGAAATCACAAGACATTAAAAAAAGATGTAGAAGATATTTCCTATCTCCTACATCTTTTTTATAACCTATCTTCTACTGATTTTATTTTTTGCTCCATAGTCGCTTTTTTATCACGTCTATCATCCATTTTTATAACTGTATAAACCCTATCACAACCCTTATCAAATACAGATTCCTGCATCTTTCTGATTGCTTCTAGGGCCTTATCGGCATCCGCTTCTATAACTGTGCCCATAGGGTTTAATTTATATTTCGCACCTTCAGCCATAAGGATTTTTTCTGCTTCTGCTACATATTTACTTACTGATGTTTCTTTTGTACCTATTGGAATTATGCAAACTTCAACTACTGCCATCTAGTCCTCCTCAAAAAACTTTTTATAAATTTCATAAGCTTGGTAAATATCTTCCACACCTGCAAGCTCTCTTATTGAGTGCATAGCAAGAAGGGGAATGCCCACATCAATCGCCTTAATTCCAAGGGATGTAGCTGTAATTGGTCCTATTGTTGAACCGCCTACCTTATCATTTCTGTTGTGGAAAGTTTGTAATTTATATCCATATTTCTTCGAAAGGTTAATTAACCTAGCCTTGGTTTCGATGCTTGTTGCATAGGCCCCATTTGCTGCGATTTTAATTACTAAACCCTCATTCATTTTTACAACATTTGTAGGGTCTGCAAAGGCCTTGTAGTTTGGATGTGTAGCATGAGCCTGGTCAGCAGAAATTATCATAGAATTTTCCACCATTATTTGATAGTCTTCCTTATCAAGACCAAATTTTAGGGCGATTCGCTCTAAGATATTTCCTAAAAAGTTTGATGCAGCTCCGCCTCTTGTGCGTGAACCAATTTCTTCGTTATCACTTAGGAGAATCATCTTATTTTTTCCTGCCTTGCTATCTACCAAAGCTCTCAAAGAAGCATGGACAGAGCCTAGGTTATCAAGCCTACCAACCTGAACCATATTATTTATGATAGCTCCCTTTTGCCTATCATAAAGTCCAAGGTCAAAGTCAAGGATATCATCTGTCTTGATTTTTAATTCCTCTGCAAGAGTCTTTACTAAATAATTATCTCCTTCAAGCTCATTTTTAATGGTTTCTACAAGTGGGTAGAGGTTATCTTGAGTGTTGTAGGCATAACCCTTGTTGATTTCCCTATTCATGTGGATTGCTGCATTGGCTATTGTCAAAAAATCTCTGTCTATATTAACAAGGGCGTACTTGATTTCTCCCTCAGCCCTGTAGGCAACTTTTCCGGCTAGGGATAGGGTCCTATCAAGCCAAGTTGAGTGAATCATTCCACCATAGGCTTCGATATTTAATTTTAAAAATCCAGTGTCAGACATTTCTGGGTTAGATTTTACCTTAAAGGTCGGAGAATCTGTGTGAGAACCAATTATTTCAAAGCCTTTTTTCAAATCTTCTCCAATCTCAAAGGCTATAAGGGCAGAATCATCACGAGTAGTGTAGTATTTACCCTTTCCTAGGTTCCAAGCTTCGTCTTCTCTTAGCTTTTTAAATCCATTCGCCTCTAAAATTTCGCCAGCGTTTTTCACTGCAAAATAATTTAGGGGACTTGCGTCAATAAAATTTATTAAATCTTTACTAAAATCTATACTATTCATAGTCTTACCATACCCAATTTTTAATAAGAAAAAAAGAGCAGAAAACCACCACAATCACAAATAAAATTTGTTATGGTCTATGCTCCTCATATATTTTTAATTTCTATAATTTTTAAGAAAATTACTAATCACATCCTTAAATCCCTGAGGATTTTCTTCAGCAAACTTGGTGTGGCCAAAGCCCTTGGCTGTGTAAATTTCCTTCTTATCTCCCCTTATACTCTTATAAATATCCTCTCCCATATGGACTGGAGTGACCTTATCATTATCAGAATTTATAATTAAAACAGGGGAATTTATATCAGCTTCTTTTGCCCATTTGCACGCATCTATGTCTTTTAGGGTAAAACCTAATTTTGCCTTTAGAAAAATATTTGTCATGAATTTCATCAGTCCAATTGGTAGGCCTTGTTCTTCTTCTACTTGCTTATAGACCTTATCAGCAAATTCATTCGAATCAGATACCGGAGAGTCTAAGATTAGATAATCAATCAAAGAAGAATCCCTGCTTGCAGCAATTAGGGCTGTCGCTCCACCATAAGATTCGCCGTACAAAATAATTTCTTGAGCATCTAGAGTATTTTTTCCATAAGAAATTGCATCAAGGGCATCAAAAGATTCTAGAATTCCAAAAGTATTGTAAGTCGCTTCATTATCGCCAGAATTTCTTTGGTCGTAGATTAATAGACTATAACCTAAATCATAGAAAGCTTGGCCTGGACTATAAAGAGAATACTTAGTCCCTCCCATACCGTGGACCATAACAGCAAGGCCTTTTGCATCCGGATTTTTGATGAAAATTGCAGGTATGTCATGGTCTTTTTGTGAAGATTTTATTTTTATTTCTTCTATTGATTTTCCCTTGGCAAAACTTTCGTATTTATCTCTGTAGGAATTCATATTTTTTTGAGTTTCTTCCCTACTTGCAATATTTGTAAGCCCGTCGAAAGAAGCCTTGCCAATAAAACCCAAAAAACCAAGGCATAAAAGTACAATTATCAGGCCAATAATTTTTATAATTTTCTTTTTCATAAGATCCTCCTATTCTTATTATAAACAAAATTTCTTGGTAAAGATATAGAAATTAAGATATTTCACATGATTTTTACAAATTAATCTTACCGTAAATTTGCTTATATTTTATCAAAGAGGGTATATATTATTAATGAATTAAAAATATAAGGAAGAATTATGACAAATAAAAAAATACCAATCAAATCAATCGCCATAGAGCTTACTATGTTTTTGGCCTATGCTTTTTTCGCCGTAAACTGGATAGCTGGCTCGACTTTAACCCCCAATATCTTAAAGGCCTTCAACCTTGATGGGGCAAATTCTGTTTCCCTAATCAATAATGTAGTCACACTTGCAAAAATTTTAGGAAATCTTGTGGCAGCGTCAATTTTTGCCAAACTTTTCCCAAGAAAATCTATTGGGCTTGGTGCCTTGTTAATACCAGCAGGAGCTATGCTTGCAGCCCTTTCACCTTCTTTTCCAATATTTTTAATCGGAAGGTTTATTATGGGCTTTGGTGGAGCGCTTTTTGTAGTCTACTTCTCCCCTGTGGTTGTAAATTACTTTGACCCATACCATAGACCAGTTGTAAATGCACTAAACAACGTATCTTACAATGTTGGTTCGATTTTGGCATTAATCCTTGTAGGCCCTGTTATAAAACTTTTAGGCCTTGGCAGGTATGCCCTCGTGGCCTTTTCCATAGTTTCCTTTATAATTTTTGCAGCTTGGATCCTAATCGGAGAAGATTTTATGATTACATCTAGTAAGGAAACAGGATCAAAGACATTTTCCCTAAAAGATGCCCTTGGAGAAAAAATAGCAATCCTAATGCCTTGTATGTATTTTGGTCATTTGACCCTTTATATGGTTATGCTAAATATTTTCCCAAATACAAACTTTTCACCAATTCCTGCTAGCAAAATCTCAACTCTTTTTACAACAGGAGCCCTAATTGGTACACTTTTATCAATTATCATCGCAAAAAAATCAACAAAAAGAGTTCCTACATTAAGGATTTCAGGAATTTTAACAACAGGCATTGGACTTTTACTAATAAATACAAGTAGTCCTATCCTAGCATCCATCTTGGCTGTAGCTCTGGGTACAATTATGTATGTTCCGCTTACTAACTTTGTCCTAATCCCCCAAGAAATGCCAGGAATGTTTTCAGAAAAACTTACCCAGATTATGTCAGTCTACTGGGCCCTAGTCTATATCCTAGAAACAATCGCCTACCAAGTCATTGTTCATATCCATTTTAAATTTGGAGATAAGATGGCTTTGACAGCGACCATTATCCTTTCTGTAAGCTTTATAATTGGCTCTTTTATCATGAAGGAACCAGCAGAAATTAAATAGAATTTAAAAAAGCGGAAGATCCTAAGATTTTCCGTTTTTGTTTAGGTATTTTATACATTCCTTGTAAACTTCTAAGCCTGTAATCAAAGATTTTTCGTCAAAGTCAAAAGCCTTGTTGTGGTGGCCTGCTGCCAAATCTGATCCAAAGATAAAATGAATTGCACATCCGCCTTCGGTATTTACCTTATTGATATAGTAACAAACGTCTTCACTTGCCTTAAAATCAGGATTTTTTATGGTATCAAAACCCTTTTCTTCTAACATTTTATTTATTTCTTGGTAAAATTTAGTGGCTGGTTTAATTATGGATGGCGCAGAGCCAGCGATTTTTACCTCATAGTCCAAATCGTATTGGATACTAGCCCCCTTTATAACCTGGATGGTCCTGGTGACAAGAAAATTATTTACCTCATCACTTCCACCCCTGGTCTCAAGCTCTAGGACTGCCTTATCTGAAATTGCATTTCGTGCCCTGCCACCTCTGATTACTCCTACATTTATCCTTGCCATGCCCTTAGAATGTTGGGCGAGAGTTTCTAAATTTAAAAGAGCACTCGCTGCAGCTAAATTTGCATTTTTACCCTCTTCTGGTAGGGCTGCTGCATGGGAAGAATGTCCCTTGAAAGTAACATCTAACTTGGTTGAAGCAAGAAAACCAGTCGTTCCTACCCCAACTTTTCCCGAAGCTAGCCCCATTCCCAAATGTCCTGCAAAAAAATAATCTATATTGTGGATAAATTTTGATTCGCTAAGAGACTTAGCTCCTCTAAGCCCTTCTTCACCAGGTTGAAAAATCAAAATATACTTGCCAGTTAAATTAACCTTATTTTCCAAA
>NZ_CAUPHG010000050.1:0-12286 GCF_963510915.1 uncultured Anaerococcus sp.
TTTGTTCTCTTGTCATACATAGATAAAAGTACCCCTTCCACATAAAGGTCTTTGTTAAGACTACCTTTTACAAGTTCAAAAGTGTTCATAAGTTCACTTACTCCCTCTAAGGCATAGTATTCAGTCTGAATTGGGATAATTATTGAATCACTTGCCACAAGGGAATTGATGGATAGTAGTCCCAATGATGGAGGACAATCTATAAGAACAAAGTCATATTCTTTTTTGATTTGACCTATAATTTCTTTTAGCTTTCTGGTTCTTTCAAGAGGATCTAAGTCAACAAGTTCTACTTCAAGACCAGATAGGGAATTTTCTGATGAAATAAGGTCAACTCCTGATTCAGTTTTTATTACATACTTATCAAAACCTTCTTCTGTAGGCTCTTGATTTTGTGAATCATCTTCACTTTTTTCTTCCATAATTTTTTCGCCCTTGCCTGTAAGGTCGATAAATCTCTTGCCAGAATCCTCTTTTGCTTCTTCAACAGGCTTTTCTTCCTCTTTGATTTCTTCTGCCTCAATAATAGGTTCATTTTTCCTTTTTTCCTCTTCTTCAGCGAGGATATAAAAAAGGTCATAGACAGATGTATCTACCTTATTCTTATCTATGCCAAGTCCTGTTGTTGCGTTGGCCTGGGGATCCATATCTATAACTAGAACTTTTTTATCTAAATAGGCGAGAGCCACTGCTAGGTTTACAACAGTAGTTGTTTTCCCAACCCCACCTTTTTGATTAAATACTGATATAGTTTTCATATTCACCTCTTATAACTAATATGCACATATCGATTAACTTATTCTTTACTATTCTTCTTACCTTATTACGATCACCCTTTACCTTGATTTTCCTTATATATTTCTTTCCTTTATATAAGACACCAGCATAGGCGAGACCTAGGTGAGCGTAGCCAGTTGTTGCAAGACATAAATCAGAGCCCGTCGCTTTATAAAGTCCATCAAGCATTTCACTTGCCACTTCAGGGCTAACCACGTCAAATTTTTCAATTGTTTCATATGAAACATTTAACAACTTATGTTTAATTTCATTAGCGTAGGTAATGTAGGATTCTTTTAGGACATCACTTGCACCTGCTATATCTACTATAGACGAGGCCACAAGACCACCTGTAATAGATTCAGCCGCAGAGATAAATTCTCCTTTATCTCTTAACTCATCAATTAGGACTTCTTCTCTTAACTTATCCTCTGTAGTTATTAATAAAGGTCCAAAAGCTTGTCTTACCTTATCAAGTCCTTTTTCTAAAGAAGCTTTTACTTTGCCTTCATTTTCTCCACTAGCAGTAACTCTTAATTCTACTCCCGTACTTTTTGCATAAGGACTTATTGTTGGGTCTGATCCTGATAGGTCAACCCTACTTGCCACATCCCATTCGCCCATTAGAGCAATCTTACAATTTATAGATTTTATAATTAGATCAGTATGAATCCTTGGCACAACTTCTTCATCAAACATATGATGCATTTCATTTGGTGGGCCAGGCATTAAAACGTATTTGGTTTTATCCCCCAGTATGCAACCAGGTGCAGTGCCTTGTTCGTTTTTTAAAATTACTGCTGACTTTGGGAAAATCGCTTGTTTTTTATTAATGGACATTGCTTTTTTCTCGTCATTAAAATATTTTTTCAACTCTTCGTATGATTTTTCATCTAAAACCATCTCATCTTCAAGACCCAAAACCTTTACTACCGTTTCTTTTGTAAGGTCATCAGCAGTTGGTCCTAGACCTCCACTTACAAATACATAATCATATTTGCCATTGGCTTCTTTGAGCGCTTCAAAGAGCCTTTCCGGATTGTCACCAATAGTAACCATCTTATATAAATTTATGCCCAAGTCTTGAAGTCTTGCGGCAATAAATTTAGAATTTGTATCCAAAATTGAACCAAGCAGGATTTCTGTTCCTACCGAATAAATTATAGCTTTCATAAATCCACCTTAATGTTTCATGTGAAACTTTTCTACCTATATTTTACTTCAACTTGTGTAAAGGTCTAATTTTGTGAAACAAAAAACACCTAGGCTTTTTGCCTAAGTGTTATTAGAGAATATATTCCTATAATAAAAAATACAATGTAGATACAAATGCCTAGAGGACTCAAACCCTGATCCAAAAATGGAATCATGGCTATCATATTGTTAGTTGCGTGAATTATTATAGAAGCTTTAATCGATCTGGTTTTGTAATATACATAAGCTAGGACAAGACCTAAGAAGAAAGCGTTAGAGCTTTGTAAGATATTAAAGTGGTAAATCCCAAAAACTAAGGCTGTTAAAAATATAGTGCCTTTTAACGAAATCTCTTTTCTTAATTCCTCAAACAAAACTCCCCTGAAAAGTAATTCCTCGACTAAAGGAGCTCCTATTATAACTGCTATAAGTATAAATATACCATCGACAGGCCCCTTGGCTCTGAAAGCTTTTTCTAGAAGTTCAAGTGCATCATTTACTAATTTTGATCCTTCTAGGGCTTTTACAATAATATTTTCAAGAATATTTCCAAAACCAAGTGTGCCTAATCCAATTCCGACAAAAATAAGAGGGTTCGAAATCTTCTCATTTTCTATATATCTTCTTCCCAATTCATTTCTATAAACATTATCTCGTTTTCCTATATAGAAATATAAAATAGTGAGTTTTATAAGTTGACCAATTAGTAGTCCGTAAATAATGTAGTCACTAGCTTTGAGGACGTCCCCATCTTTGATTTTAGCCATAATGCCTGGTATACTCGCTCCTGTAATAACGTCTATAATAACATTTATAATAACAAATGCCATTATAATAAAGAAAGTCTTAATGCATTTTTTGAATTTTTCCATATAATCTCCTCTGTTTCACATGAAACACTATAGGGGTTTTCTCTTGGGAAGATTTTGTCCCCTTGGATAAGTCTTCTTGGAAGACCTAACCTTTTTTACAACCACATTACACCTCTCGTTGCCATCAAGGTCAAATTTTTTGCTCTCGATTACTTCCCCGCCCAAAATATTAAGGGCATTGGCTGCTAGCTTAACTTCTTCATCTGCCTTTGGACCTTTAAGAGCTATGAAGAGTCCTCCGACTTTTACAAAAGGAAGGCAAAGCTCGGATAGGGTTGACATATTTGCTACCGCTCTAGATACCACCACATCAAAACTCTCCCTATTTTCTTTTGCAAAGTCTTCTGCTCTGGTGTGGATCGCACAGGTATGAGTAAGGCATAATTTTTCTATAACTTCATTCATAAAATTTACTTTTTTATTAACTGAATCTATTAAGGTTAAATCAAAATCTTTCTCTATCCTAAGTGGTATTCCCGGAAATCCAGCCCCAGCTCCAAGATCCAAAACCCTATCACCTTCATTTATATAGTCTAAGACAGTAAGGGAATCCTTAAAGTGTTTTACTTCGATTTCAGCCGGGTCTGTGATTGTTGTTAAGTTTGTGTGAGAATTGACCTCTAATAAATAATCTGCATAAACTTTATACTTATCCATAAAGTTCTCCAGTCTTTAGCCTAATCAAAAGCACATTTATGTCTGCAGGGCTTACGCCAGAAATTCTTGAGGCTTGACCAAGGGAGTCTGGTTTAATCTCGTTAAGTTTCTCTGCAGATTCCTTTTTAAGACCTGGTATCTTTGAGTAATCTATATCGTGGCTCAATTTTTTGCTTTCTAATTTTTTGAATTTCTCTATGTCTTTAAGCTGCTTGTTGATATAGCCTTCATATTTGATTTCAGTTTGAACACTCATCCTTATATATGAAGGGAGGTCAGCTCTTTCTGGATCAAAAATCGCAGTATTCTCATAGGTCATTTCTGGTCTTTTTATTAATTCATAAAGGGTAAGGCCGTTATTTAACGGGGTTGACCCTAGATTTTCAAGAGCCTTGTTAGTTTCTTCCTTTGGTGTCAAGGATATTGTCTTTAGTCTTTCTATTTCGCCATCAATCAGCTCACGTTTGGCAAGCATTTTTTGATATCTCTCATCAGACACAAGCCCGATATCATGACCTTTTTTTGATAATCTCACATCGGCATTATCTTGGCGCATGGTTAGCCTATATTCACACCTAGATGTCATCATCCTGTATGGTTCGTTGGTGCCTTCTGTTACCAAGTCATCAATCAAAACCCCAATATAGGCATCAGACCTGTCTAGGATAAATTCATCTTCGCCTTTTATCTTTAAACTAGCATTGATTCCTGCCACAAGACCTTGGCCAGCGGCTTCTTCATAGCCTGATGATCCGTTGATTTGTCCAGCAAAATAAAGTCCGCTGTAAGCCTTTGATTCCAAGGTTCTTTTTAATTCTCTTGTATCAATCATATCGTACTCTATAGCGTAAGCAGGTCTCATTATCTTTACATCCTCAAGACCAATTATAGTTTTATAAAATTCCATTTGGACTTCTTGAGGAAGGGAAGAAGATACACCTTGAACGTACATTTCATTTGTTGTAAGACCTTCTGGTTCTATAAAGACCTGGTGGATATCCCTGTCAGGAAACCTCACCATCTTATCTTCGATTGAAGGACAGTACCTAGGTCCGATTCCCTTAATTTTGCCGCCATATATTGGTGACCTATCAAGGTTATCCATGATAATTTGTTTTGTTTCTTCTGTTGTATAAGTGAGGAAACAATTTTCTTGCTGCCTATCTGAGTAATCCTTGCCCTCATTTAAAAATGAAAATGGAATTACTTCCTTATCGCCCTCCTGTACTGTTGTTAGGTCATAATTTATAGAATCTCTGTGAACTCTCGCAGGCGTACCTGTCTTAAACCTACGGATATTAAAACCCATTTCTCTCAAACTGTCTGTCAGAAATGTCGCTGCAGAAAGTCCGTGTGGACCACTTACCTTTTCATAGTCACCGATTAAGATTTTCCCATTTAGATAGGTGCCAGTACAAATTATAAGAGCCTTTGTTTGGTAAATTGCTCCCTGGACTGTTTCACATGAAACAATTTTTCCGTCCTCATAATTTATTTTGTCTACTTCTTGCTCAAAAAGGTCTAAATTGTCCTCCAAGACTTTTTTCATTTCTTCGTGATATTTTCTTTTGTCAGCTTGAACTCTAAGCGAATGAACTGCCGGACCCTTTGAAGTGTTAAGCATCCTTGATTGAATAAAGGTCTTGTCAATATTTATTGCCATTTCTCCGCCCAAGGCATCAATCTCTCTTACTATATGACCCTTGCCAGTACCACCAATATTGGGGTTACAAGGCATATCTGCTATTGATTCCATAGATGTTGTTAAAACTAAGGTCTTCATGCCAAGTCTAGCTGCTGAAAGTGCCGCTTCACATCCAGCGTGACCTGCACCAACAACAACTACATCGTAGCTTCCTGCTTGATATTTATTTTCCAACGCAAAACTCCTTAAATACTTTGTCCATTATCTCTCCTGATACACTCTCACCAATTATTAGACCAAGATCTTCATAAGCCGAAGACAAGTCAACCTCACAGGCATCAATAGGAATCCCGGCCTCCATATCCTTTAGCGAAGAATTTATTTTTTCTTCCGCTGACTTTAACAATCTTTCGTGTCTAGTATTCGTTATTAAGACTGATTCCCTATTAATTTCCTTGGTATCAAAAATATCTCTGATTGTATCTTCAAGCTTCCTTATACCCGTTTGATCAATCATTGATGTTTTTATAATAGGGAGGTCTAGGTCAAAATCTTTTTCTCCAAATTTACTTTCAAGGTCTGCCTTATTTAAAATAATTATAGCATTTTTCCCCTTAATAAGGTCCAAAATTTTCTCATCTTCTTCATCAAAATCCCTCGACATATCAAAAATCGCAAGGATAAGGTCAGACTGGTCAACAAGTTCAATTGACTTATCTACTCCGATTTTTTCAACTAAGTCATCTGTATCTCTGATTCCAGCTGTATCGTTAATCTTTAAGGTGAAATCTCCGAGGGAAATGTATTCTGTAATCAAATCCCTGGTTGTCCCCGGTATATCTGTAACAATCGCTCTGTTCTCATCAAGAAGTGCATTCAAAAGCGAAGATTTGCCAACATTTGGTTTGCCGATTATGGTTGTATTTATACCGTCTTTTACGAGTTTGCCCTTATTTGATGTAGAGGCAAGTTCGTCAATTTTTTTCTTGGCTGTTTTGATATAAGATGTAATATCCGATACAGGTAGGTCTTCGCCATCTTCTGTAAAGTTTATCGAATACTCTAGTCGGGCAAGGCCCTCTTTCAAATCATTCCTAATTTCCCTAATCTTTTTTGTAAGCGATCCTTGTAACTGGCTTAGACCTTGACTAGCTGATAATTTATTGGTCGAATTAATTATATCTAAGACCGCTTCGGCTTGGGATAAGTCAATCCTACCATTGAGGAAGGCTCTTTTAGTAAATTCCCCTGGTTCAGCCAAGTCTGCACCCTTGTCTAAAAGTAGATTTAAAATTTCCCTAACAGCTACAAAAGACCCATGGCAGTTAATCTCGCACACGTCTTCCCTAGTATAGGTAGCAGGCGCCTTCATAAAAGCAACCATTACCTCATCAATAATTTCTCCATCATTTCCAATAATATGACCATAACGAAGGTATCTATTATCCTTGTCTGGATTAATTGGTCTCTTATTAATAGGTCTAAATATTTCATTTATAATAGCTAGGGTATCGTCCCCTGTCATCCTTACTATCGAAATCCCACCAGTGCCCGCTGGAGTTGAGATAGCAGCTATCGTTTTTGCCATATATCCTCCTTGATATTTAGTGATAATATCCACTACTTTCACTAGTGGTCTGTAACATAAAGATTATAGTGGAAATTAGCGTTTTGTCAACATAAAAGCTTGACTTATAGCCATCTGAATATGATTAATAAAATTTTTAAAAAATCCCAAAAAAATCTCACATTTTTTGAAAAATTCATTTTCATTATTGGTGAAATATGATATATTAAATGTAACGAAGATTTTTTGGAGGAATTATGAATCTATCATCACTGTCTTCCCTACAATGGAATCTCATAGCGGGAGGACTAGCTATATTCTTATTCGGTATCAGCCTTATGGGAGATGCCCTAACAAATTTTGCAGGGCCCAAAATGCGAGGCTACGTTGAAAAATACACCTCAAACCCAATCAAAGGTATACTAGTAGGAATAGTTATTACAGGACTAATCCAGTCCTCATCAGCAACCACAGTTATAGCTATTTCCTTCGTAAGAGCAGGCATCATGAGCCTAGAACAGGCCATAGGAGTCACTCTCGGAGCAAATATTGGTACAACTGTAACATCTATCCTTATTGGTTTTAACCTAGGATATTTTTCCTACTTTATTGCCCTCATAGGTGTTTTAATTTTTATGTTCTCTGCCAAAAGAAAAAATAAATACATAGGTGAAATTTTTATTGGTTTCGGACTTTTATTTATAGGTCTAGAAATGATGGGAGGCTCTCTAGAAGAACTCAAAAATATACCTGGTTTTGAAGAAGTAGTAGCAAATGTTGGTCAAAGGCCAATCCTCGGCGTTCTTATAGGTACAATCCTAACAGCCATGCTCCAATCATCTTCAGCCTTCATAGGTATTACCCAATCACTTTACGCTTCAGGCGCCATAAGCCTAGAAGTGGCCCTAGCACTCATGTTTGGTGCTAATATAGGTACTTGTATCACAGCTATACTTGCAAGTCTTGGAGGATCCTTGTCAGCAAAAAGGACATCCCTCTTCCACATACTCTTTAACGTATCGGTCTCTCTAGTATTTTTAATATTCCTAGGCCCATACGAACAATTAGTACAAACTATAGCAAGCGCCACAAATGCAAGCGACCTAATGACCATAGCTGTTGGCCATTTTACCTTTAACTTTGTAGGAATGATAATCTTCCTACCACTAATCAAAGTAGTTGCAAGACTATTAAGAAAGATAATCCCTGGCAAGGATTCAATCCTTACAGACCTAGGAAACATCGAATTAGACGAAAGACTAATCTCAGCCTTCCCAGCAGCAGCCCTATCTCAAACAAAAACTGCTATCATCCAGGAAGCTGTAGTAGCCCTTGAAAACATCAAGGCTACCAAGTCTTACCTAAACACCAAAGACAAGAAATTTTATGACACAGCCAAAGAAGCCGAATCAATGGTAAACGATATGGATACTAAAATCCAAGGCTACCTACTAAACTTGGCACAAAACCAATTGCCACCAGAAATCGAAAGAGACATGCAGACCTATCTCCAAGTACAAATGAACGTCGAAAGAATATCAGACCTAGCAGAAAACTTGGCAGATTACTTCCATGAAATCTACGAATCAGGAACAGGCTACGGTGAAGAGGCAATCAAGGACTTAAACGACATCTGTGACTTTGTAATAAACAATATAGCTTGCGCTGTAGAAATTTTTGAAAACATAGATCTAGCTAAATTCAATAGATTAACAGAAGATGAAGCATCCCTTGACCTAATGGAATTAAAACTTAGAAAGAGCCACTACTCTAGATTAAAACAAGGACTCGACATGACAACCATGGCCTCCTACGTCTACAACGACATCCTATCCACCATGGAAAGGATTGGTGACCACGCCTACAACATAGCGAGAGTAACAGTAGAGCCAATAAAAACCCACACAGGTTTTCATATCGAAGGAGAAGATGGCAAAGCAATATTCTAAAAAAAGCCCCAGTCGGGGCTTTTTTCATTGAAAAAATTCCACTTTTTGACATAAATTTGATTTTCACTTATAATTAAAATCTAGAATAGAAAAAAATTAGGAGGATGTTTTGGGAAAATTTGATATATTTAATTTCTACCTGCTTTTAAGGATGACTATGGCCTTGGCAGCAGGCTTTATAATTGGGTCTGAAAGAGAAAATAAAAATAAATCAGCAGGCACAAGAACCCACACCCTAGTATGTTTAGGCGCATGCCTTGCTATGATTGTATCAAAATACGGATTTTATGATGTAGAACACTTTGATGCAGCAAGAATCGCCGCTCAAATTGTATCGGGAGTAGGTTTCTTGGGTGCAGGGGTAATATTCGTTAAAAACTACGGAGTCACAGGTCTTACAACCGCAGCAGGAATCTGGACTACATCTATAATAGGCATGGCATTCGGATCTGGTATGTATTTTTTAGGCATAATCGCCACAAGCTTTATAGTATTTTTTCAGTCCTATATGTTCCCTGGGGAAATCTTCCAAAGGCATACCCAATATACAGCCCTCATCGAATCCAACAACTCAAACATAATCGGAAAAATCGATGCCTATATAGACGAAAACCACCTCCACAAAAAAGGCTACAACTTGAGATTTAAGGATGAAAAATTCATCTTAAACTTCCAAATTTACCCAAAAGACCAAGAAGAACTATCCCACTTCATAACCTTCCTAGAAAACGACCTCCACGTGGAGAAGTTTGATATATTTTAAATTAAAAAGATAATACTCTCAACGAAAACAAACATAAAAAGGCAATAGTTGAAAACTACTGCCTTTTTCTTACTTTCTTAAAATAAATAAATATTCATGTGCTATTAGTAAAAAATTATAATCTACACTTCTTTGCTTCCAAAAACCTGTTGCCTTTGTGTTATGTTGTTCCTTAATAATAAGTTCTTTTAATTTAAAACCTTCGTCTTCAAAGACTTTTAGTACATCGAAACCTAAATGAACCATGTGTTTGGTTTTTCTAGTATCGCCCATTAAAACAGCACAAAATTTATCTTTTTTTAAGACTCTATACGATTCAGCTGCTACTTTTTTCATCTCTTTTAAAAATTCATCTATCTTTAATAGTGATAAATCATCTTCAATATCATCTGAATATTTTATTATATCTGCATATGGTGGATGGGTGCAGATCAAATCAATACTTTCATCTTTTAAGAAATCTAAATCCCTAGCATCGCCCTTCACAAGTTTAACCTTACCCATGGGCCTATCATTCAAATTAAAATCTATTTTTTCTTTACACCTATCTAAGGCTACATCATTGACATCTACACCAATTATATTTCTGTTTAAAAGCTTAGCTTCTACTAAAGTTGTTCCACCGCCAGCAAACTGATCGAGAACTATATTCCCTTCCTCTGAATATCTTAAAAGAACATTTCTTGGTATGTAAGGTGACCAATTCCCTCTCCATTTTGCATCGTGAGTTGCCCAGTTTCCTCTTTTTGGAAAAGACCAATGTGTAGTCATTTCCAATTCAAAATCATCTGGTTCCCATTTTTTTATCTTTGCCATTTATAAAATTACCTCTTTTAAACATCCATTCTTCAAATCATTTATATTAAAGATTAAATCCATACACTCAAAAGTTTCTTGGAGATTTCTCTTAGCTGACTTCCAACCAAATCCATCTGTGATCCAAATAAACTTAAATCCATCTATATCTTGGGCTTCAAGCGCTAAATTTTTATAACTTCTTGCAGTTTCATTAAGTTTTGAACCTCCACTATTATAAAAATTTGTTTCTATAGCATAAATATTTTCATCTGTTTTTATAACATAGTCAAATCGCTTACTAGACTTCCCTTCATTTACAATTGAGCCCAAATTAATATTCCAAGTATCTTCAATATTTTTTGCATACATCTCTTTAAAATAAGTCTCATCTCGAATAAATCCAGCATCTATGATAAAATCTTCAACTAAGTCTTCCATAATATGACCGCCCCTGTTTTTTCTTGCATTAGAATCAAGACCAGTTTCAACTCCCATTGCATAATCAAATAAATTACTAGTTATTTTATTTCTTATTAAATCAAATAACCCTGTCTCCCTCATAAAATACATATATTGCTCTGGACTTTGATTAACTTTATTAAACGAATAAATAAATTCGCCATTATCATCGAGGGCATGAATTTCTATAGTTCTAACAGCCAAAAGAAGTGGTACGGCTTTCAAGCATTCAGGATATTTGTTTACTAAATCGTAAAAATCTTTTTCGATATTTTCAGAACCTATCAAGGAATTTAAAATATTAAGTTCTACTTTATACTTGTTTGCATTTCTATAAACTTTTTCAAAATCTACATAATAGTCATAAGTTCTCAAAAAATTAGTGAATGTTAAAAGCCATTTGTTGAAATCTCTCATCATCGTCCTCCTTATAATTATTTATTAATAGTTCGTACACAAACCCTCTATTATTTTTATCTGAATTTATAAACCTTTTTGCTACTACTCTCTTTATATTAAATCCTTTGTATAAATCATCAAAAAAATTATCTTCTGTATTATAATTTTTTGGATCTGAATTGCTCAATAATAAATGAGCTGATTTTTTATCCATTTTTTCAAAAAATGCCGCTAATTCAATTTGATTTTCATCGTTAAAACTATCCTTAGAATAAGATGTAAAATTAGAAGTAGACTTAATTGGTCTATAAGGCGGATCAAAATAAACGAAAGTATTTTTATCTATAAAATCAGCAGATTTTTTAAAATCACCATGGATAATTTCTACATTTTGAAGTTTTTTACTTACACTTATAAGATTATCTTTATCTAAAATTTTAGGATTTTTATAAGATCCGATTGGTACATTAAATAATCCCCTCATATTCTCTCTGTATAATCCATTAAATCCTGTTTTATTTAGAAAAATAAATAAGGCTGCTCTTTTTAAACTATCAGAATTTTTTAAAACTTTTAATTTATTAAATTCTTCTCTGTTTTTATAATAAATAACTTTTCTTTCTTCATGAGTTAGGTCTTTATATTCATTTTGAAATTCTTCTAACAAGTCAATTAAATGTTCTACATCATCCCTAATTACCTTATAAGAATTTATAACTTCTTTATTTATATCGCTTATGTAAACTTCTTTTAGGTCAAAGTTGTTAAGGACATCAAATAAGACAGCCCCGGCTCCAACAAAAGGTTCACAATATTTATTAATTTGTTCGTTAAAAAGATAGTGCTTTCTTATTTCATGTAATAACTGACTTTTTCCACCAGCCCATTTTATAAAAGGCTTAGCTTCAATAATTTTTTCTTTGTCACTCATAGTTGTCCTTCCTATTACTGGTAACTATAAGTTACTTTACTCTATTGCTTAATAAAGATCCTCTTATAATTTTTTACATAAAAAAAGAGTACCCTTTCGGATACTCGATTATGTTTATTCTCCTACATAGTCTACTACTACGTATCTTTGTGGTTCGCGGCCTTCGGAGTGGCTTGAGACGTTTCTGTGTTTTGAGATTTCTTCATGGGCTAGACGTCTTTCGTAGGAGTTCATGTATCTTAGGTTCCATGATTTTCCGCTTTGGGCTACTTTTT
>NZ_CAUPHG010000051.1:0-12183 GCF_963510915.1 uncultured Anaerococcus sp.
GTGCTCAACCATGTTTTCAGTGATTTCCATCATATCTTCATAGTCGCCGTAGGCTTGGTATAATTCCATTGCGGTGTATTCTGGGTTGTGGGTTGCATCCATTCCTTCGTTTCTAAACATCCTACCGATTTCATATACCCTGTCAAAACCACCTACGATTAGTCTTTTTAGGTAAAGTTCGTTGGCAATTCTTAAGTACATATCAATATCTAGGGTATTGTGATGGGTAATAAATGGACGAGCTGTAGCTCCACCTGCTATTGTATTTAGGATTGGAGTTTCAACTTCAAGGAAGCCTCTGTTGTCCAAAAATTCTCTGATAGCAGAAATGATTCTTGATCTTTGTACAAAAACTTCTTTTACTTGAGGATTTACAATTAAATCTATATATCTTTGTCTATATCTAAGGTCTGGGTCCTTTAGTCCATGCCATTTTTCTGGAAGCATTTGAAGAGCCTTGGTTAAAAGATTTGACTCAGATACTTCTATAGAAATTTCACCTTGGTTGGTTTTAAAAACCTTACCTTCTACTCCAATGATATCGCCGATGTCGTATTTTTTAATATATTTAAAGTCATCGCCGATAACATTTTTGCGGTTTACCACTTGGATTTGGCCAAGATCATCTTGGACATCCATAAAGCTCATGTTTCCATGACCTCTCTTGGCAAGGATTCTTCCAGCTACCCTTACAGTTTTATCTTCGTATTTTTCAAAATTATCCTTGATTTCTTTTGAACTTATCCTATTTTTAAAATTAACTATGCGGTGTGGGTCTTTGCCCTCTTCCTTGAGTTCGTGAAGTTTTTCCCTTCTAATTTTAAGCATTTCATTTAAATCTTGAACGTTATCAGCCATTTTTTCTCCTTACTTAATCTTCTTAATTACAAAATACATCTTTCCATTTGGAGTTTCTACTTCTACCCTCTCACCAACCTTATGGCCTATAATAGCTTCCCCAACTGGTGATTCATTAGAAATATACCCTTCTAATGGGTTTGATTCAGCTGTTCCTACGATTTTGTATTCCACATCTTCGTCAAATTCTTCATCAAAAAGGCTAACAGTATTACCTACTCCGACGACATCAGAATTTTCTACTACTTCGATAGTCTTGGCATTTCTAATCATGTCTTCTATCTTCATGATCCTAGATTCTACTTCACCTTGCTCATTTTTAGCTTCGTCGTAGTCAGCATTTTCTGATAAGTCTCCAAAGCTTCTTGCAATTTTGATTTTCTCTGCCATTTCTGGACGTTTTTTCGTCTTTAAATATTCAAGTTCGTCTTCTAATTTTTCTAATTTTTCCTTAGTTAATATTACTTCTTTTTTCTCTGTCATTATAATCACCTAAAATTTTTTTATATTCATCTAGCAGGTCAAAAATTTCCTTGCTAGTATGTATCTTGTTTACTCTGTCCCTATATTCACTCGACATATAAAGACCCTTGATGTACCAACCAACGTGTTTGCGCATTTGATTTATAACTAATCTTTCATCCTTAAATTTAAGGGCCAATTCGTAATGCTCTTTTATTTGAGAAATTATTTCATCAAATGAAACTTTTTCATAGGAACCTTTTTCAAGGTATTCTTTGATATAGCGGAAAATAAACGGATTCCCCATTGCCCCTCTGGCTATCATCACTCCATCAGCTCCCGTCAAGTCAATTACCCTTATGAAATCTTCTGGTGTGAAAATATCTCCATTTGCTATTACTGGTATATTCACATTTTCTTTTAACTTTTTGATGGCCTGCCAATTTGCCTTGCCAGAATACATGGCCTTTCTGGTTCTTCCATGAAGAATAAGGTAATCTGCGCCAGCTTCTTCCATGGCTTTGCCATTTTCTATATAATTTATAGAATCATCATCAACACCAAGTCGGTATTTTATGTTAATAACCTTATCAGTTGACTCCCTCAATGCCTTTGTTATCTTATAAACCTGGTGGGGATTTTTCAAAAGAGCAGACCCTTCACCATTATTAAAAATCTTTGGAGCAGGGCATCCCATATTAAAGGATATTTCTTTGATATTTGTAAGAGGGTTGATTTTTTCTTCAACCACTTTTTTTATCTTGTCTATGTCTGATCCAAAAATTTGGATATTGGCATTTTTTTCTAGGTCAGATATAAACATGATATCAGCTGTCGCCCTGTTGTCAAAGGCAAGGGCATTTACCGAAACCATTTCTGTAAAAGTCTTATCACAACCATTAGTCTCACAAACTATCCTAAAGGCTGTATCAGTCACACCCGCTAAGGGTGCAAGCATGACTTCCTTAGATGTCTTGGTTTCGCTCATAAATTATCCTTAGACCCTCGAGCATGAGGTCTGGTTCTATAGTGTTGATATACTTACTTGATTGGGAAATCAATTCTGAAAAACCACCTGTAGCTATAACATTAATTTCTCTCTTATCCACGCCCAACCTTTCGACTATTTCATCTTCGATAGTTTCTATTAGTTTGTCAATCATACCAATATAGCCAATAACAATTCCAGCGTTTATGGCATCTGATGTTGATTCTGTAATGGCTGTGGTAGGCTGTTTTAGCTCGATTTTAGGGAGCTTGGCTGTTTTGCCAAAGAGTCCATCCTGAGCAATTTTTATGCCTGGAGCAATTACTCCTCCTAGGTATCTTCCATCAGATGTTACTACATCAACAGTTATGGCAGTACCCATGTCAACCACAACAGATGGCCCACCGTATTTTTCGTAGGCAGCAACTGCATCAACAATCCTATCAGCACCAACCTCGCTTGGATTTTCATAATCGATTGTAATACCTGTGTAGATATCACAAGTTACAATCTTAGCTTCCCTCTCCAAAAGTTTTCTGTTGGCTGATTCCCAGTTGTATAGAACGTCCGGTACAACGCACGAAATGATTGTATCTTCAATGTCCTTTACATCTATGTTGTGGATCATAAACATATTAAATAAAGTAGCAACCAATTGATCGCTGGTGCTGGTCAAGTCAGTTGCCACTCTAAATCTAGCCTTTAAATTTTCCTTATCGTAAATACCAATAACGGTATTTGTATTTCCAATATCTATAACCAGTAACATATATTCTTCCTTTGCTTAGTTTAACTCTTATATGATACGGTTAAAGCGGCATTTTTTCAAGCTTATTTGCCTAGTTTATACTTTCTAATAAGTTCATTTATTTCTTCTATATCTTCTTTTCTGACTCTTACACTTTCTCTGGTGTTATTTCTGTCTTTTTTAACAGCCATAACAAGCTCGCCTCTATTTGTGTCAAAGCCCCATTTTTTAAGGTCTTTGAAGCTAACAAAACCAGAATTTAAGAGCATCCCATTTTCAGCTATATATAATTTGCTGAGGGTAAAAATTATAAAAACTACAGCTAATACCATCATTACAATTGCTGTCATCATTGAATATTTATCATTAAGCTTATAGCCGTTTACTAGGTTTATCCCACCTACAACTACAAGTATTGAAAACAATACAACTTCCATTGAGCTAATTGGTCTTTTAAAAGCTTTAACCTCTGCACCTAAGGTTTTTCTGTCCATGGCTTGTTTAATAATCCTATAAATAAAAAATATTGTAATCGCCCCGTATAGGACTAGGATAATTTTATCAAATCCTTTCATTCTTTCTCCCCCTTTTTATATCTTCAAAAATAAAATAGGCCCTAAGACCTATTTTATCTCTTCAATATCCTCATAAACTGATCTTTTAACTACACCTATATAAGCTAGGTTCCTATAAAGTTGATTGTAATCAAGACCAAAACCTACTACATATTCGTTGGGTATCTTAAAACCAGTAAAATCTGGCTTAATATCTACTTCACGCCTTTCTGGCTTATCAAGTAGGGTAATAATTTTAAGGTCTTTTGGTTCTCTTTTCAAAAGAGTTTCCTTGATCTTCTTTAGGGTATAACCGGTGTCGATTATATCCTCAACAATCAAAACTTCCTTATCTTTTATATCTATGTCTAGGTCCATTAAGATTTTTACATTGCCTGAAGAATAAGTATTATTTTCATAAGAAGATACAGACATAAATTCCATCTTTGTTTCAACATTCAAATTTTTAGCAAGCTCTGTCATAAACATAACAGATCCTTTTAAAATACAGATTAGAATTAATTCATCCTTGTCAGCATAGTATTCATTAAGAGTCTTTGCTAACTGCTTTATTTTTAGGTTAAGACTTTCTTCATCAATCAGTACCTTTTCTATCAGATTATCTTTGTCAATTTTCATAATAAACCTCGATTTTTAGTATTTTTTTACTCCTAGCTGTGACCTTAAATTCGTCGCTTATCCTAAGAGAAGCTAGCCAGATTATTTTATCTTTTGATAGGATGAGAGGAAGCTCATCTCTTTTTTCCCTATCAATTTTTTGGTCAATAAAAAAATCTTTAAGCTTCTTTTCGCTCTGATGACCTAGGGGCACAAACCTATCTCCAGGTCGTCTAGTCCTCACCTTGAGCGGAAAGTCCAGCTTGTCGTAATCAAAATACCCAACATTCCTATCTTTATTGTATTTACCATTATTAATTATACTTGTTTTTAGATAAATTCCATCAAATTTAATCTCATCTTCAGCCCCTAATTCAAGTTCAGTTTTAGATTTTTCTTTAGCTGTTAATTCCTCTAGGATATAGGTCTTATAAGTCTTTTTCAAAACAAGTTTATCTTTAATTAAAGTTTTTCCATTATCAAGATCCCTTATCTTTAAAAAATCATCAAGATTTTCTTTTGATATGTCCTTAATCTCACCCTGTAAGAGTCCAATTGCCTTTCTTAAAACTCTCCTCAATAGGGCCGGGTCCATATTTTCAAACTTTTCCTTGTCAAAAATAACCTTTCCTTGACTTATTTTTACCATTTCTTTGATTTTTTCATCCACAAGCCTATCTAAAATTGTAAAGTCATCCCTTGCTAGGTCTGATAATTTAAAAATAGAATCTATTACACTTGGGTTAATTTCCTCAAGCCTAGGTATTATATCGAGCCTTAGTTTATTTCTAGTATATTCATTTTCAAAATTTGTATAATCTATGGCATAAGGAATTTTTTCTTCATCCAAGTAGGCTAAGATTTGGCTTTTTTTGATATCTAAAATAGGTCTAATAATATTTGCTGTTTTATAATCCATAGCCCTAAGCCCATCAAGACCCGTCCCTCTTATTATCCTCATCAAAACGGTTTCTGCTTGGTCGTTCTTATTGTGAGCTACGGCTATTTTGCTAGCAGGATAAGTTTTAGCAAGGTCATTAAAAAATTCATATCTAAGACGTCTACCAGCATCTTCTGGTGAAATCTTTAGTTTTTTAGCTAGGTCATCCATAGACCTAGACCTAGAATAAAAATCTAAACCTAGTTTTTCTGCTGTAGATTTTACCAAGTTTTCATCATTAGCGGCTTCTTTTCTATGGAGGTGGTTTAGGTGGGCTAGGACCATTTCAAAACCCAAATCTTTTCTTAACTTTTCTAAAATATAAATTAAAAACTGACTATCTGGCCCTCCACTTGCGCCTATGATTATGGTATCGCCCTTTGATATTAAATTATAATCACCTATGGTCTTTAGGACCCTATCTTCCATTTTCATTTGCATCTGGCTTTATTTCTGTGTCTAAAATAGGTTTTCCATCTTGATTGTTATTAGTCGTTTCCTTTTCTCCGCCATTTGGATTTGCTTGCTTATCTGAATTTAGGTCAGTTGGTTGATTTTCTTGGTTAGGGTTTTTGACAGGCTTGATTATATTTTTTTCTTCTGACTTTTCTTCGCCTTTTTTAACCATACCAAGTTTTTCCTTGGCTACTTTTTCCTTAAACTGATCAGTATTTCTCATTTCATAGTCTTCTTTAAGGCCTTTTATTTCGGTCTTCATATCTTCTAATTTTTTCTGACTTGAAATAATATCTTTATTCATAGCTTCGTTTTCCTTATTCATAGAAGAATTTAGGTAAAGAAAACCAAGGCTAGAAATAACTAGCAAAGCAAGGGCTATTCTTAAAAATCTTTTATTTTTTTGTCTTCTTTTAGAAAGGTAGGAATCTTTCCTCGCCCTTCTCTTATTTTTAGCCATCTATTACCTCGTACATATCATCTGCATTAGTCTTTTTAGCACCTTCAATAAGGTCAAGAACCCTCACCTTTAGGATTGACTTTCCAAAAGTGATTTCTACTATATCATCTTTCTCTACTTCAATTCCAGCTTTGGCAATCTTGTCGTTGATTTTTACACGCTCATTTTCACAAGCTTCCTTAGCGACTTGCCTTCTCTTGATTATTCTTGAATTTTTTAAAAATTTATCTACTCTCATACCCTAACTGTACTTTTACGTCTACAAATATTCAATTTAGCCAAATTTCTAATAATTAGTATAATTGACTTATGAAGTACATCCTCCATATCGACTGCGATGCTTTTTATGCATCATGCGAAGAAATCAGAAATCCAAAACTAAAGAAAAAACCAATGGCTGTGGGTGGTCTTACAAATAAGTCAATTATTACAACTGCCAACTATGAGGCAAGAAAATTTGGTATCCACTCTGCCATGCCTGTTTTTATGGCAAGAGACCTTTGTCCAAATTTAATCCTTGTTAAGGTTAATCATCCTTATTATAAGGATAAATCTATCGAAGTTTTTAGTCTAGTTAGGCAATACGCTCGAGTTTTTGAACAAGTTTCTATAGATGAAGCCTATATAGAAGTCGACCTTGAAAATCCTTTGGATTTTGCGAAAAATCTTCAAGAAGAAATCCTTACTAAGACTCATATTCCAATTTCAATTGGGATTTCCTATAATAAATTTCTCGCCAAACTTGCCTCCGATTGGAACAAACCTTATGGAATTAAGTACATAGGTAAAGATGATGTTGGGGATATACTCCCAAACCTACCTGTTGGCAAGGTGCATGGTATAGGTAGGCGTGCTACCGAAAAGCTAAATAGGATTGGAATTTATAAGGTGGCTGACTTATTAAAACTCGATAAGATATTTTTGGAAGAACTTTTTGGCAAGGGTGGGGATTATATTTATGGAGTCATCGGAGGTATTGATGAAAGACCAGTAAATCCAACAAGGGATAGAAAATCCATTGGTAAAGAAAGAACTTTCAGCAAAAATACTAACGAAGTTGAGATTTTAAAGAAATATTTAAGAAAAATTTCCGATTTAATTGAAATAGAAATGATAAAAAAAGATATCCAGGCTAAAACTGTTTCGATTAAGCTAAAGGATGAGAATTTTAGAAACCAAACTAGGTCTCTTACCCTCCAAGAACCAATTTACCTGGCTAATGATATTTATGATGAAGCTGTAAATCTCTTAAATGAAGTCTTTAAGGGTGAATACATTAGACTAATTGGCATTTCTTTGTCAAGCTTATCGGCTAGAGATATGAACCAGCTCAGTTTTTTATAAAAATAGCCCGCAAGCACAATAAGCTGCGGGCTTTTAATTTTTATTCTTGATCTAAAATTGATTCTTGGGTGGCTTCTTCTTCATTTTCTTCTTCTAGTGGTGGTAAGTCTTTTTTGAAAGCCGCCCTTACTTTTTCGTCAATTTCCTTGGCGAGGTCAGCATTTTCTTCTAACATTAGCTTAACATTTTCCCTACCTTGACCAAGTTTTTCTTCATTATAAGAGTACCAAGACCCAGCTTTTTCTACTATATCAAGGTCTACAGCTGTATCTAAGAGAACACCAGATTTTGAGATTCCCTTACCATACATGATATCAAATTCAACTATTTTAAATGGTGGTGCCACCTTGTTTTTTACGATTTTAACCCTGGTTCTTGAACCAATTGAGTTATCACCTTCTGTTATTGTCTTAATTCTCCTAATATCAAGCCTTACTGATGAATAGAATTTGAGGGCACGTCCACCTGTGGTTGTCTCTGGATTACCAAACATAACACCGATTTTTTCCCTTAATTGGTTGATGAAAATTACGGTAGTATTTGATTTGGCAATAATACCTGTAAGTCTTCTTAGGGCCTGGCTCATAAGTCTCGCTTGGAGTCCCATATGGCTATCTCCCATCTCTCCTTCAATCTCAGCCTTTGGTACAAGGGCTGCAACAGAGTCGATTACAATAAGTCCTACTGCCCCACTTCTAACAAGACTTTCTGCTATATCAAGTCCTGCTTCTCCAGTGTCTGGTTGAGATAAAATCAATTCATCTATATTAACTCCAAGATTACCAGCGTATTCTGCATCAAGGGCATGCTCAGCATCAACAAAGGCACAAGTGTCACCAAGTTTTTGTGCTTCTGCTATTACATGGAGGGCTAGAGTTGTCTTACCAGAAGATTCTGGACCATAGATTTCAATAACCCTTCCTCTAGGAAGTCCACCGATTCCTAGGGCGATATCAAGATTTATTGCCCCAGTAGGTATAGCATCTATAGCTACTCTTGGTGCCTCACCCATCTTCATAATTGAGCCTTTGCCGTACTTCTTTTCTATCTGCTTAAATGCCTGGTCAAGGGCCTTTTTCTTGTTTGCGTCCATATACACTCCTTATACACTTAATGTCTTAATATTTTTATATATCTTTTTTTATTAAAGTCTAATTTCTTGTCCTTACCATATTCATGGCAAAAATTACAAATTGAACTACCACCATTAGGATAAGTCCAAGATTAATCTGCTGTAAATTAATCACAAGGGGCACCATCAAAAACAGTATTCCTCCAAAAATTACTATATTTGAGCTAAGCCTATCTTCCATATAGGATAATTTTCTGTGGGCATTTAACAAAATCAAACCCGCTATAAGTAAGCTAGCCAGGAATAATACGGGAAAAAAATTCCCATAGCCCCAGGTCATTGGTGATACAAAATTAAACTTTTTTATAATTATAGTCGCTCCATCAGACATAAATCTCTGATGAATAAAATTACCAAAAAAGGCTGCAAGGGCTTGTAATACAATAAGTATTAACTCCGCTCTAATTAATTTTTTGCCTTTATAGTTATTCATAAATTCTCCTATTTATCAGCCTAGATATTTTCTAAATCCAAAACTTTTTTATTTTTAATTATATAATCAAGTCCTGATATAAGTGTCAATATAACTGCCAAGTAGAAAACATAAATACCAAATTTATTTAAAACATCATTATGAAGGAGGAGTAAAACTAGAGAAATCATCTGACTTGTAGTCTTTGCCTTGCCCCACATAGAAGCAGCAATTGTTATACCCATATCAGCAGCTAGTGTCCTAAAACCTGTTATAATAAGTTCTCTTGAAATGATTATAATAACTGCCCAAGCTGGAATTATACCAGCTTCAACTAGGACTATAAAGGCTGCCATTGTAAGAACCTTGTCTACAAGAGGGTCTACAAATTTGCCAAAATTTGTAATTAAATTTCTAGACCTGGCAAGGTAACCATCAAGAGCATCTGTGAGAGAGGCCACCATAAATATTATAGCAGCTATATTGAAACTTGTACCATAGTAATAAAAAGCAAGTACAAAGATTGGAATCATAACAAGTCTAACCATTGTTACCTTATTTGCTATATTCATCATTTACTCCTATTAATTTTCAAAATAAGTTCTATCAACAAGGACTCTACGAGGTTTGCTTCCCTCATAGCCTCCTACTATGCCCTTTTGCTCTAGCTGATCAATTATCCTACCAGCCCTAGCATAGCCGATTTTAAGCTTTCTTTGAAGCATAGATACAGAAGCAGTTTGTTCAGCCACTATGACCCTTATCGCTTCATCTAATAATTCATCCTCATCTTCAATGTCTGCACTTACATTTTCTTCTACCTTTTCAATGGCTTCTTCATTATAAGATGTTTGGCTGTTTCCCTTTATATATTCAACAACATTTAAAACTTCTTCGTCTGAAACAAAGGCTCCTTGGATTCTTAAAGGCTTCATAGAATCTGATGAGGCATAGAGCATATCGCCCTTGCCAAGAAGTTTCTCCGCCCCTTGCATATCAAGGATAGTTCTTGAATCTATCTGGCTAGTTACAGCAAAGGAAATCCTTGAAGGAATGTTAGCCTTTATAGTACCTGTAATTACATCTACAGTTGGCCTTTGAGTAGCAATAATTAAATGAATACCGCAAGCTCTTGACTTTTGAGCAAGCCTTGTGATGTAGTCTTCTACCTCACTAGCTGCAGTCATCATTAAATCTGAAAGCTCGTCTACAATTACCACTATATATGGAAGATTTTCCATAGAATCGTCAGTCTCAGCTGCTCTTTTATAGCCTTTGATGTCCCTAACGTGGTTTTCTTCGAAGAGTTTATACCTTCTTTCCATCTCAGAAATCGCCCAAAATAGAGAAGAAGATGCCTTTTTAGGGTCAGTAATAACCGGCATTATCAAGTGTGGGATTCCATTATAAATTGAAAGCTCAACAACTTTAGGGTCTATCAGCAATAGCTTGACTTCATCTGGGCTATGTTTATATAAAATAGACATAATTATAGTATTGATACAAACTGACTTACCAGATCCAGTAGCCCCTGACACCAAAAGATGGGGCATTTTTTCAATGCCTGAAATTATTGGTTCACCAGAAATTGACTTACCCATGGCAAATGGAATAGCATACCTTGTCTTAATAAACCTGGTTGATGAAATAATTTCCTTAAAACCAACTACTTCTTTTTTATCATTGGCAACTTCAATTCCAACATGTGATTTGCCAGGAATTGGCGCTTCTATCCTAATTCCTGATGTAGCAAGGCTTAGGGATAGGTCATCAGCCAAGTTTACAATTTTTGATACCTTAACACCCCTAGCTGGTTTTAACTCATAACAAGTAACAGTTGGTCCTACATCTATTTGAACGATTTTGCCCTCAATTCCAAAAGATTCTAAGGTTTCCTCAATAATTTCTGCCTTTTGCCTTATCTCGCTATTATCTATCCCTCCATCAGCATTAATATCTTTTAGAAGATTAATAGACGGATAGGAATAATTGGCAAATTCTCTCTTTAAGTCATAATTAAGGTCGGCAAACTCTACCTGCTTAGACTTATAATCTCGTATTAACTTTTCATCTTCCCTATCTTTTACACTTATTTTTTTATCTTCGCTCTCCTCGGTTTTGATAAGGCTTTTCTTAATCGCTTTTCTTGGAGGATTTTGAGCAGAAGAATTATTTATCCTAAGACTTGGAATCTTATCTTCCTTTTTATTTTCTTTAGCCTTTCTAGCCTTTGATTCAGCTATTTTTTTCCTTATATTTAGGTAGGCTTTTTGACTTAAATGGTTAATGCCAAGACCTAAAATTATTAACCCATCTCTCATTTTCAAGAAAAATTCTTTATAAGTATAGGGACTTACATTTATTATTAGAGAGCCAATTAAGGTAATATATAAAATATAAAGCCCAACATGGCCAATAAAACTAAGGGTATAAAAGCCAACAAGACCTCCAACCCAACCTCCTCCTAAGTTTCCCTTAAAAGCAGAATATTCAACCGACCAGGCGAGCTCATTTCTTATATAATCTTTTGATAAAATCGCTAGAGTCAATAGGTAAATTCCGTAAATTAAAAGCATACGGTTAAGGTTAGACCTAAACTTTTCCCTATATACCAAATAAAAACTTGCAAATAATAAAATTGGAAAAGCTAGACTTAGTTTACCAAAGACACTTTCAAAAAATCTTGCCAAAGTATAGCCAATAAGGCCCGTGCTTGACGATAATATAAATATAAAAATTAGGGTAGATGCAACCATGACCATCATAGAAAATCTTTTAAGGTCGAAAGATCTTTCCCTAAATTTTATTTGTTTACTTTTATTAGGAGATTTAATATTAGACTTTTTTCTTATTCTCCCAGAATTCCTGTTTGTCATATCCACCTCACACCTATATTATATGGTAAATTCATTAAAAATAAACTATATACCTTTACTATAGTGCACCAGTAAATTCCATATAAGAAACACCCCGTCTTTGGTATGCGTCATATAGACTGGAAAAACAATTAAAAATGTTGCATATCAATTTCGTGGGGTGTTTTGTTTCTTAATACTTTCATCTTATCTTTTATCTTTTAAATCTTCTACTTTATCATTAAATTCTTTTAAATCTTCTTTAGAAAGTTGCCATGTCAATGGTCTTGTAATCATGGGTATTCCCTCCATTGTAATATAAGGATAATTCTCATAAATATAAAAATCTATCTTTG
>NZ_CAUPHG010000052.1:0-12054 GCF_963510915.1 uncultured Anaerococcus sp.
ATACAATGTCTGCCCTAATTTGCATGGCTTCTTCTGTATAAAAAGCAACGTGGTTGGTTAGGAGGACATTTTTAGCATTTCTAAGTGGATAATCAGTTGGAAGTGGTGGTTCCATGTCAAATACATCAATTCCTGCTCTTAGCTTATCTTCGTTTAGTAATTTGGCTAGGTAGTCATTGTCAACAACAGCCCCTCTTGCACAATTTATTAGAACTGCCCCTTCCTTCATAAGGTCAAGCTCATCTTTACCTAGGAAGTGCTTTGTTTCCTTGTTGTTTGGTATATGAAGAGATACTATGTCAGATTGGCTTAGGAGGGTATTAAGGTCAACATATTCTACACCTAATGCCTTGATATCATCTTTTTCTGTCCTAGAAAAAGCAATAATCTTGCATCCAAAAACTTGGAGAAGGTCAATAAGTTTTTTACCTATATGGCCAGTGCCAATTACACCAAAGGTTTTGCCTTTAATAAGGGAGCCTAAAAGTGGGTTTGATTTTCCTTCAAAAATATTTTGATTATTTTTGTCAAATTTCCTAAGGACTCCTATTATAAGGCCAAGAACAAGCTCAGCTACAGAATCGTCTGAATAACCTGATGCGTTTAGGACTTTTATACCATTTTCCTTACAAGCATCAAGATCAACATGGTCAACACCTGTAAAGGCAACGTCTATTAATTCTAAATTTGTATTTTCTATTACCTTTCTAGATACAGGTTTATTAGTAATAATAGCTATGTCAGCGTCTTTAAGCCTTGCTATTTTTTCTTCTTCATCTTTTGCACTTTCCTTATAATAGATAAAGTCATGGCCAAGTTCTTCTAGTTTTTTCTTTTGTTCTTCTATATAAGATTCTTTTACTTCTAACGGATCAATAAGACTAATTTTCATCTATATACTCCTTTTTATAAAAAACTTCTTTTAAGCATTATACTCTAAATGTGAGTTTTGTAATAGATAAAAGTTTAAAGATAAATAAGAGTTGAAATAGGTAGTCAATTGGAATAAATTAAATATAGAAAGGAATAAAGATGGCAGTAGCTTTAACTTTTAAAAACGGATTGTGTAAAGAGGCAATAGATTATTATTGTAACGTTTTTGACCTTGCCTATCCGAAAAATATAATAAGATACAGTGATTTCAAAGAATTTAACCATCCACCAAAAATTAGGGACAGAATTTATAATTCTCACCTAGATATTTATGGAAATAGGATTTATTTATACGATGTCACAAATGATGACACCTATGTCAAGGGCAACAATGTAAAAATAGTTATTCAAACGGATTCAGATAAGCTTTATAGGGCCTATATTAATTTCAAAAAAGATTCAAATGTAACTAGCGAGCCACAAAAATTAGACAATAAATTATTTACAAGTTTTGTGGATAAGTACGATATTAGTTGGCAATTTATTGCAGAAATTTTAAACTAAAAAAGCTAAGATTTACTCAAAATTACTTGAGTTATCTTAGCTTTTTTTCTTTGCCCTTAATGCCCTAAAAAAACTTTGGAGTTCTACTAGGGATTCTTCTTCCATAAGCCCATAAGAAATCTCAGGCACGTTTAGGTGGGGGCTATCTTTGTCTATAAAAGATGTGGAAAAGCCACCCCTTTTTGGGTCTTTACAGGCTATGACGAGTCTTTTTATCCTAGAGTGCATGATTGCTCCAGCACACATAAGACAAGGCTCAAGAGTAACATACATAGTACATTCTTCTAGCCTAAAATCTCCAATATTTTTGCCAGCTTCTTTGAGGGCATAGATTTCAGCATGGTTTAGGGCAGACTTACCCTTATAGGTAAAATTGTGTCCCCTGCCAACTATTCTATCCCCACAAACAACAACGGCCCCTATCGGGACCTCGTCAATTGATTTTGCAAGTTTGGCTTCATTTATAGCTTCTGTCATAAAAAACTTGTCAGCTTTTGTAAATAAATCTTGCATAATATTTCCTTTTGGTGTACCGAAGAGGATTCGAACCTCCGACACCTGCCTTAGGAGGGCAGTGCTCTATCCAGCTGAGCTACCGATACATATAAGGCAAAAAATTTGCCTTTATCTTGCTATTAGTGTTTTTAATAAGAAATCACAAGAATCTCTTATAGTTCTTATAACTCTTGTAAAAAGACTCGCCTTGTCTAAGGCTTTCTTTGAAAGCAAGCCTACTGTTCGACTATCACCCTTGTAGGAAATCTCAACTTCCCCCAAATCTTGGTTTTCTTTTATAGGCGCTTTTACGTCTTCTTTTATATTATACTTTATTGTAGGATTTTCGCCGTCTTTTATTATCATTTTTATATTTTCTTTTGGATAAAGGTCTATATACCCTTGTTTTACAGTCGCATCTTTTAAAGATTTGATAGGCGAATTAGTATCTAGAACTGTCCTAGTAGAAAAATATTTTGATACATAATAAATAAGATCGCTCATAACCTTATTTCTGGTATCTCTTTGATCAGCGCCCATTACAACACCGATAGATCTGAAATCATCATTCTCATCAAGACCTTTCATGTCAATTGTTGATACTAGGCAATAACCAGCCTGATCTGTTGTACCAGTTTTAAGACCATCAACTCCCTTAATTTCGTCCATTAGAGGAATGGTAGATTTCTTATCTATATCACGAGCGGGGTCTCTTATCTCCCTAATTGCCGAATAGTCTAAGATTTCTGGGTAGGTCTTTAGTATATATTGGGTCAACTTAAATAAGTCTCTAGCAGAAGAAGTATTTTGATGTCCATCTTCTGTTTCTATACCACTAGCATTATAATACACTTGGCTTTGTAGGTCAAGTTCTTTTGCTTTTTGATTCATTTCTCTTGCAAAAGCTGGCTCTGAAACTGAAACAGTGTTGGCTAAAAGATAGGCACAATCATTGCCAGATACAGCTATAAGACCTTTGATAAGCTCATCAACTGTATAGGTTTCTCCTTCTTTAACCCCTAGGGCAGAATACTCCCAGCTTGTTAAATTTTCAGCTTCCTTATCAGCCTTAACCTTAGTATCAAGACTGATATTTCCTGCTTCTATGGCTTCTTTGGTAACAAGAAAAGTCATAAGCTTACTTAAAGATGCCATAGCCCTTGGCTCATCGGCATTTTTTTCGTAATAAACATCACCGTTTTCCTGATTTCCAATAATATAGGCCTTAACATTTTCGTCTAAACCTACTATTTTATTTTGCCCTTGAGCTAAGCTTATAGGCATCAAAAACATAAAAGCTGCCATAATCAAACTTGCAAACTTGTATTTGTATTTCATAATTGCTCCTAATTTAGGAAGCTTTCGAGCTTTTTGTAATTATTTCTCAAAAGCTTTAAGGTATTTACATCTATTTGTCTATCATATTCAAAACCTAAGTTTTCAGCTTCAGCCATACCAATTTTTCTGAAAAGCACGCAAGCCTTAAATAGGCTATTGTAAATATTAAGTGGATTTACATCATGAAAACTTTCTTCAAATTCATCTTTATATTCCTTAGCAAGGGTGTGGGTAAATTCTCTACCATCCTTGCCAATATCCATTGTGCCCTTATACTTATTTACTACATGGATTCTAAGCATCTTAACTAGCTCACTTCTCAAGTCTTCCATCTTGATAGATGCTGCTAGAGTATTATTTTGATTTAGGTATAGAGAAACTTCTATGGCATAGGCAAAAAAGTTTTTCACTGTCTGGCTAAACTCATATTCTTTTACAAGACTATATGTAAATTCTTTATTTGGCAAAATAGCCTCAGAGCCAGGCTTATTATACAGAAACTCTATGTCTGCTGGTAAGGTTTTTATAAAATCACTAGCAACATCACTGCTGATAATTGACTCAGAAATCTTTATATTATCCAACTTATAGAGGTCTATTGTAGTATAAGAAAACTTATTTTTATCAATCTCTCTTTTTTCCTTCACTCTGTTTACAAAGATTACGTCATCAAAAAGATTTTTAAATTCTTCTTCTAGTTTAGCTATTATAATTTCACTAGCTACTGTATAAATACTATAAAATTCATCATTATTTAGTCTTTTAACATAAAAAACAGACTCAATGGCAGAATTTGTTTGTGCATAATCTTTTATTTTTTGCGAAATATCATTTCTCATTTTTATTCCAACTTTCTATAAAGTTTTTTAGCATTTTCGCTGTTAAGCCCCAAATTACAGGCTTGGTATCATAGAAAAACATTTCATTATATCCGGTTTGAAACTTATAATCTTTGCCATTAGGGATTTTATCAAAGGGAAAATCTTTTGGAAAATCCATCTTATAGGGTGCCCTATAGGATATGGGCGGATTATTAATAAAAAAGTCAAGATCAACCGTAAATATCGACTCCACTTCTCTATTATACTTTATTTCTGCCAAATTTTTATTAATTCTACCATAAAAACTTTTCACATACCTATAAGAAGAGGTTAAAATCATAGAAGAATAACCTAAATAACTGAGGTCTTCTTCACTCAAATTCAGCTCTTCCAAAGTTTCTCTAATGGCAGCATCCTTAAAATCTTCGCCAACTTCTACCCCACCGCCAGGAAAGGACACCTCTCCAGGCTGACTTACAAGCTCACTTCTTACTTCAAATAAGATATGATCTTTGCCATCAATTTCTATCAAGGGAATAAAAACAGCGTATGATTTTAACCTGTCATAAAAATCGTCATCTACTTGTAAATATCTCATAGAAACTCCTAGTAAAATCATATATAAATATTATGATAAAGTCAAGTAATAGAGTATAATAAAATAGCATTTTAGAAATAAAGAAAGGAATTATTATGCTTAAAGAATTTAAGGATTTTATTACCCGTGGTAATGTCATCGACATGGCTATCGGTATTATAATGGGTTCAGCCTTCACCGCTATCGTAAATAGCATGGTCGAAGATCTTTTGATGCCTATACTTGCTGGCATTACATCAGGAGTAAATTACGAAGATTTAGTCATTAATATAGCAGGATCACAAATTAAAATAGGATCTTTCATAAATGCAGTTATCACATTTTTAATTATAGCCTTTGTTTTATTTTTGATAGTAAAATCTATGAACAAACTCCACAAAAAGAAAGAAGAACCAATAGTAGAAACAGAAAAATCTTGCCCATACTGCAAGAGCAAAATTGATATAGAAGCAACTAGATGTCCAAATTGCACATCCAAGCTAGAAAATTACTCAAACTCAAATGAGTAAAAAAGGGATTATAGCCTAGGCTATAACCCTTTTTTTATCTTTTCTTTACTTTTACATAATCACATTCAGAGCATCTTATTTCGTCTGTTTTTCTATTTTTCTTGTGGACTAAGAGGCTACCGCATTCTGGGCATTTTTCGCCTGTTGGTGGATCCCAAATGGCATAATCACATTTTGGATATGTGGAGCAACCATAGAATCTCTTGCCTCTTTTGGAAACTCTTTCTATAATATCCCCTTTACCACATTTTGGGCACTTGACTCCTGTTGTCTTTATTATTGATTTTGTAAAATCGCAATCTGGAAAACCAGTACAACCGATAAATTTTCCATTCCTACCATGCTTTATGGCAAGTGGCTTGCCACATTTTGGGCATTTTTCATCTAGAATTTTATCCTTGACCTTATAATCAGTTGTATCTTTTTTTACTGCAGCCATATCCTTGCTAAAGTCTTTGTAGAAAGATTTTAATACATCTTTCCAAAAAACTTCATTTTCTGCAATTTTGTCTAATCGATTTTCCATATCTGCTGTAAATTCCACGTTGATTATATCATCAAAATTTTCCTGCAAAAATTCATTTACTGTCTTCCCTAGCTCTGTTGGGAAAATTGACCTACCATCAAGCTCTACATAATTTCTCGACATGATTTGGTTTATGGTTGCAGAATAAGTTGAAGGTCTACCTATACCAAATTCTTCTAGAGTTTTTACCAAAGAAGCCTCTGTGTATCTGGCTGGTGGATTGGTAAAGTGTTGGTCTTTAGTGATTTTTTCTGCACTTATTACTTCTCCTTCTTTAAGGTCTGGCAAAATATTTTCCTTATCTAGGTTGGCAGATAATTTATTAAAACCATCAAAAATTGTAATCTTTCCACTTGACCTAAAGATAAGACCATTATTATCAAAATTAATTTGTGTTGACAGATATTCATAGTCCGCCATTTGACTTGCAACCACTCTTGACCAGATTAGTTTATAGAGCTTGTATTGTTGGTCTGATAGGTAAGTTTTTATGGAAATTGGATCTCTAAATATGGATGTAGGTCTTATTGCCTCGTGAGCATCTTGACTACCTTTTTTCTTGCCAGAATAGGTGTTACCTCTACCAGCATATTTTTCGCCGTATTTTTCTTTAATATATTTTAAAGATTCACCAACAATTTCTTTTGAAATTCTAGTCGCATCAGTTCTCATATAGGAGATTAAGCCGACTGTCCCTTCCTTGCCAATATCGATTCCCTCGTATAGTTGTTGGGCAAGCTGCATGGTAAATTTGGTTGAAAAACCAAGCTTATTTGAGGCATCTTGTTGGAGGGTTGAGGTTGTATATGGCGCATAGGGACGTCTTTTCCTCTTGGTTTTAGAAATTGATTCGACTATAAACTTATCCTTATCGATTTTTCCTAAAATCTTATTTGCTCCAGATTCATTTGAGACCTTCATTTTTTTTGATTTTGAACCATAAAATTCCGATTCAAATGAGGTTTTTTCATACTTGTGACTGGCTGTTATAGTCCAGTATTCTTCTGGGATGAAATCATCAATTTCTTTTTGCCTATCGACAATTAATTTTAGGGCAACAGATTGGACACGACCTGCTGAAAGTCCTGATTTTACTCTTTTCCATAAGATTGGGCTTATTTCATAACCCACAATCCTATCCATGACCCTTCTTGCCTGTTGGGCATCAACAAGGTTTTTATCAATCTTCCTTGGTTTTGTCATTGCAGCTAGGACATTGTTTTTAGTTATTTCGTGAAATTCTACCCTATTATTTTCGTTTGGATCTAGGTCTAGAAGATATTCTAGGTGCCAAGAAATAGCTTCACCTTCTCTATCCGGGTCGGTTGCCAAATACACCTTATCTGCACTTTCCGCTTCTTTTTTTAGGTCATTAATAGTTTTAGCCCTACCCCTTACTTTGATATATTCAGGTTCAAAGTCGTTTTCTATATCAACACCAAACTTGCTTTTTGGTAGGTCTCTAAGGTGGCCGACTGTTGCCTTTACCTTATAATTTCTGCCTAGCATTTTAGAAATTGACCTCGCCTTGGTAGGTGACTCCACTATTACTAGATTTTTCGCCAAATTTTCACTCCTTTATTGCAAACTCATTATTTCCGATATTTTCAATTATATTTTTAAGTTCTAAACTAGTTAATAAAAAGTTTATCACATCTATTCTTAAATCTAAGTTAAGTGCCAAGTCGTCAGCACTCGCATTTGGATTATTCTCAATATATCTTACTACTCTAGCTTCGTCTTTATCAAGGGCAGAGTAATCAATTACCTTCTTATCAATTTTTTTATCTAGAAGATAATCAAGTTCTTCTAAAATATCATCAGCAGACAAGATTAGTTTTGACCCGTCTTGGATAAGCTTATTAGTCCCCTTAGAATAAATCGAATTGATATTTCCTGGCACGGCAAAAACTTCCTTACCCTGATCTAGGGCACACCTAGTTGTAATCATTGTTCCTGATTTTTCCTTAGCTTCTATAACTACTGTTGCCAAAGATATTCCTGAAATGATCCTATTTCGCCTTGGAAAATTATAGCCAATTGGTGGGGTTTCTAAAGGAAATTCTGAAAGAATTAGTCCTTCATTTTCTATTTGTTCATACAAAAATTTGTTGGCTTTTGGGTAAATTATATCAATCCCACAACCAATTACTCCTATAGTTCTTCCACCGACTTCCAAAGTTGCTTTGTGGCACATTGCATCAATTCCATAAGCAAGTCCAGAAACAGTTGTAAGTCCTGCTCCAGCTATAGAGCCTGCTAAATTTTTGCAAGCCCACTTGCCGTAGTCAGTGCACTTTCTTGCGCCAACAAAGGCGATAGACTTACTATCACGCACAGCATCTAAGCTTCCCTTATAATATAAAACTACCGGTCTATCGTCTATGTATTTTAGATTTTCCGGATAAGCTTCATCTAGGATTGTAACAAAATCCACACCAAGCTTTTCGACCTTTTCCCTATAGGATTTGAAAGCTTCAAGGTTTTTGGGACTAAAAATCCTCTCATAATTATCATCATTAAGGAAAGGATAATCTAATCTTTGTCTTTCAAAAAATTTATCCAAACCTGTATGGTCAAAAATATCTAGGATAGTCCTGTTATTTATATTTATGTAGTTTAAGTATAATAAAATTTCTCTCTTGTCCATATCAAAAAGCATTTTCTATATAATTTATCTTCCTAGTGTCAAGATAAACTTCCGCAATATCAAAACTCATCAAAAAATCAGTCATATTATTTTCCACCAAATAAGCTTGACTAGCTCTTTTTATCCTCTGCTGCTTATAAAAATCTACAGCCTCAGCCGCATAGGCAAAGGCGTCTGACTTTCTGGTCTTAACTTCCACAAAGGATATTAGATCATCCTTGGTGGCTATTATATCAATCTCTCCAAAAGGTTTGGAATAATTTCTCCCAAGGATCCTGTATCCATTTCTTTCTAAATATTCGGCTGTGATTTCTTCTCCAAAATCGCCGACTTGTCTTTTTATTGTCATATAAATGATAACTGCCTTTCGTGAAATTTCCTCAGAAAACTTTGCCTGTGGATAGGAGTTTCTCCGTATTTTTCAAGACCTTGATAGTGGGCCTTAGTCCCATAGCCAAAATTTGTTTCAAATCCATAACCCGGATAAATTTCAGAAAAATTTATCATAATATCATCTCGTCTGACCTTTGCCAAAATCGAAGCACAGGAAATTGCGTATTCATTCAAATCTCCCTTAACAATATTTAATTGGGGAAGGTCTGTATCTATCCTTTCTGCATCAATTAGGACAATATCAGGTCGAATTTCCAAATGGTCTAGGGCCTCTTTCATAGCCCCTAGGGTTGCCTGCCTAATATTTATTTGGTCAATTTTTCTTGAATTTGCATAGCCATAAGAAAAAGCAAGAGCATCTTGCAAAATTTTTTCCTTTAGAACCAGCATTTTCTTGCGGCTTAGCTTTTTAGAATCAGTAACTCCCTCAATATGAGAATCCTTTTTCATAATTACAGCGCAAGTCACAACAGGTCCTGCTAGAGGCCCCCTTCCAACTTCGTCAATGCCTGCTATGTGGTCGTATTTTTCATATACTTCTTTTTTTATTTGGTCGTTATAGTCAGAATATTTCATAGTTTTTCAAGGGTAATTCTTCCAAGTTTGCCAGTCCTAAAATCATTTAGGATGATACTTGCTGTCCTTGTGTAGTCAAAATCCCCACCAGCTATAATTGCTCCACGCTTTTTGGCAATGGCCTCGTAGATATCAATGGCTTCATCACTTGGGTCTACACCGTATCTTTCGCTAAGATTTTCTGGATATTCTTTTGCAAGTTCCTTCAAAAAATAAAGGGTCAAGTCTTCTATATTTAGGATTTCATCCTTAATGGCATTGGTGAAAGAAAGATGAAGACCAGTCCTATCGTCAAATTTTGGCCAAAGAACACCTGGAGTGTCTAATAATTGTAAATTAGAATTTGTCTTTATCCATTGTTTGGTTTGGGTCACGCCCGGACGATTACCAACCCTGGCTCCTTTTCTTTGGGCAACGTTATTTATGAAGGTGGACTTGCCAGAATTTGGCACACCAACAATCATCATTCTTATTACAGGATTGTCTATGTCTTTTTCTTCGTGTTTTTTAAACTTTTCAGCAAGAATTTCTCTTGCTATATCATAAATTTTACCAACATTGATTCTCTCTTTAGAATTCATAGGCAAAGCCACAATTCCATCGTTTTTAAACTTATTAATCCACTTTTGATTTTCCTTTGGGTCCGCTAAGTCTGACTTATTCATGATAATCATCCTTGGCTTTTCCGCTAAAATATCATCAAGCATAGGATTTCTCGAAGACTCAGGAATCCTTGCATCTATAATCTCTAAGACTATATCAACCAGCCTTAGGTTTTTTTCTATGTCTTCCTTGGTCTTTTTCATATGACCAGGATACCAATTTATATTAAGTGCCATATTTATCTCCTAACTTACCTACTATTATACATAAATAATTACAAAATAAAAATTATAATTTTTTTGTATTTAAAAATGCCTTAAAGTTTCCTTTAAGACATTTCTATCTAGTAGTTTGTTTTTTCTTTAACTTTAGCAGCCTTACCTTGACGTTCTCTTAGGTAGGTTAGCTTAGCTCTTCTTACCTTACCACGTCTGGTTACTACTAATTTTTCTATTCTTGGGTTGTGGTATAGGAAGGTTCTTTCTACACCTACACCGTAAGAGATTCTTCTTACTGTAAAGGTCTTGCCTACGCCGCCTTCGCTGATGTAGATTACAGTTCCTTCAAAGTCTTGAAGTCTTGTTTTGTCGCCTTCTTTGATTCTGTAGCTTATTCTTACTGTATCACCTACATTAAAGTCAAAGTTATCTTCGCGTAGGTTTTCACTTTCTATTTTTTTGATTAAATCCATCTTTGCTCTCCTCTCGTAAGTACTTTTCGTATAGATCTGGTCTTACTCTTTTTGTTTTTTCTATTGCATTTTTTTTATTCCAAGCTGCGATTTTTTTGTGGTCCCCACTTACAAGCTCATTTGGTACATGGTAGCCATTAAAAACTCTTGGCTTGGTGTATTCATCTTGTTGCAACAATATATTATAGTGAGAATCTGTTACTAGTGACTCTTCCTTGCCTACAACTCCGTCTATGAACCTTGCCATGGAGTCTATTAGGACCATGGCTGGGATTTCTCCGCCTGTTAGGACATAATCGCCAATAGATATTTCATAGTCTACATAGTGGTTTGTTATTCTTGCGTCTATTCCCTCATAATGACCGCATATTATTATCAAATGTTCAATACTCGCAAAGTCGATTGCTAACTTCTGATCTAAAACTTTTCCTGTAGCCGACATAAAGGCTACTTTAGACTTGGCTGTTTTGACTGATAATAGAGCGTCATAGATTACTTGAGGTCTGATTAGCATACCGGCTGCCCCGCCGTATACTGTATCGTCAACGTGATTGTGCTTGTTGTTTGCAAAATCTCTCATATCCACTATTTCAAGTTCTAGTTTTTTATTTTCTATCGCCTTACCTATTACTCCGTAGGTCCTTAAAAATTCAAAAGATTCTGGAAATAGGGTCAGGAGTGTTACTTTATTCATAGTCACTAAAATTTTCTACTTCAATTATTTTCTCTTCAGTATCAATTTTTTTGATTGTATTTTTGATTGCAGGAAGCAAAACTTCGCCGCCATCTGTTTTTATAACATAAACATCATTTGGATATACGCCAGTGATTACATCTACCAGTTCACCTACATTTTGCCCATCGCAGATGACTTTTAGACCATAAAGGTCTTTGATGTAGACTTCATCTTCGGCAAGTTTTCCCAAATCTTTTTCGTCTATAGTTAAGTCCTTGCCCACAAATTTAAGGATGTCGTTGATATTATCATATTCTTCAAAGCCTAAAACTAGCATTGCTTTTTGCTTATATGCCCTTTTTATGGTGACAATTTCGTCTTCTATAAAAAGTTTAGATCCAATTTTGAATCTTTCTTCATTATCGCTTAGGCTTCTTACCTTGACTTCTCCTCTAATTCCTTGAGCTTTTACAATCTCTCCTACTGAGATTCTCATATTTTTATGTTTACCTTAACATTTTCCTTAATAGCTGCACTTCTTGCGATAGTTCTAATGGAGTTTATGATATTGCCTCTTACTCCTATTACCCTACCTTTGTCTTCTTCGGCAACCTTGATTAAGATATTAACTTCGCTGCCCTCGCGTTTTTCTACAATTTCTACAGCTTCTTTGTCTGTTACTAATTCTTTAACTATTAATTCTACTAAGTCTTTCATAATTATGCTAATACATCATTGTCT
>NZ_CAUPHG010000053.1:0-11985 GCF_963510915.1 uncultured Anaerococcus sp.
CTTCGACGAAGTACATGGACATATCGCATGATAGGGCGTTTTGGTTGGCGTTTGATAAGATGCCTTGGCCAGCGTGTCCTAGTTCGTGGGCTAAGGTCATAACTTGGCTCATGGAATTATTGTAGGTTGTCATGATGAATGGGTGGGATGGGTAAGGAGAGGAGCAGAAGGCACCTGTTCTCTTACCGACATTTTGTGAATAGTCTATCCACCTATCAGCGAAGGCTTGTTTCATATAGCCAATATATTTTTCTCCAAGTGGGGAAAGGCCGTCAACAATATAGTCTCTAGCTTCTTCTATGGAAACTTGTGGTTCATAGTCAGGGTCTATTGGGAGTTTGAGGTCTGCATAGGTCATTTCATCTAGACCATAGTGGTTTTTGATGATTGTCGCATATTTTCTCATAATTGGAGCAAGTTTTTCCATAATTATGTCAATATGGTTTTCGTAAATTTCGAAATCTACATCTTGGCGGGCTAGTAAATAATGAAATACTGATTCATAGCCACGAAGATCTGCCATTATTTTTTCATTTTGGATAAGGTTGTTATAAACTGAACCATCTGCATATTGGTAGGCAGCGAGAACCTTGTGGTAGTCAGCAAAGGCCTTTCTTCTAAGTTCTGTGTCAGTTTCTCCTTCTAGGTATTCTTCAAAAGTGTTGTGGTTTAGGACAACTTTCTCGCCCTTGTGGTCGATATTTTCAAATTTCATATCCCCATATCTCATGTCGTTGTAGTTGGTATATGGAGCATCAAAGGTAGGTGCTAGGGCAGCAAGGGCTGCTTCTGTTTTTTCATCTAGTAAATATTTTGCCTTATCCTTTACTCTTTTGAGGTAATAAGCGTAGCCTGGGTGATTTTCTATAACTTCATCTAGGATTTTGCTATCAACCTTGACTAGGGCAGAATCATAGAAAGAAAGTTTGGCAAAAATCTTTGCAGCTTCGCTACCAAATTTGGCATCTCTTTTAGCCATGGCATCGTCAGTGGCATCTGTTTCCTTAGAAATACCAGAAAAAGTACCAAGACCGTCGGTTAAAGAAATTATATCGGAATAGGCTTCTAGAGAAGCATACACATCTTCACTTGTCTCAAGCTTAGAATATTTTTCCTTAAAATCATTAGCCATTTTGGCTAATTTTTCAATATCAGCATAAAAAGCTTCATCAGAAGCATAAAGGTCTTCAATGGCCCAAGTTTCTTTTGGGTCAACATCACATCTTTTTTTCATTTTTTTCTCCTTTAATGGTAATAAAATTTTTGTTAGCAAAAATTTTATGGTCTACACAATATATCAAGCAACGAAAGTTGCGAAGATAGATTGATGTAGAACCTTATGTAATTTTTTAGAATCGATGCGACGAAAAGGAGCATTGATTCTAAAAAGATTACTTTCCTTACAAAATTCACTTAGTGAATTTTGAATAAAATTTTCACTAAAACATCAGCCCTCCCTGCCATCTGATTTCATCAAATCGGGATAGGGCTTCATGAGCAAAAAGATTACTTTCCTTACAAAATTTACGTAATAAATTTTACTTTTAACTATTAATTATTATATCACTTTGTAGGATTAGTGAAAGATTATTAGCTTGAAATTAAGAGTATAGTGTATTAAATGATTTAAATTGGGAGGAAATATGCAAAAAAGAATAGAAAATTTCGCTAGACTCGCAGTTGAGTTTGGTGTTAATGTGCAAGATGGTGAAGATGTTTTAATTTCTTCTCCTGTTGAATCGCCTGAGCTTGCTCGTCTTATGACTAAGGCGGCCTATGAAAAAGGAGCTCGCAAGGTATCTGTAAATTGGGTTGATGATGCCCTTACTAGATTTGCCTACGAATATGAAAGCCAAGAGACCTTAAACGAAGTGCCTGACTGGGTTGTTGAAAAATCTCGCTATCAGATTGCTGAGAAGAGGTCAAACAGGATTTCTATTGTTTCTGACGACCCAGATTTATTAAAGGGTCTTGATGAGGCTAAGATTTCTGAAGCTGTGAAGGCTCGTTCACTAAAGATGAAGGACTTTGTGAAATACACTATGAATGATATTGTTTCTTGGCTTGTTATTTCAGTACCTTCTATCAAATGGGCAGAAAAAGTATTTCCGAACCTTAAAGGCGAAGCCGCTTGCGATAAGCTTTGGGAAGTAATCCTTGATGTGTGCAGGGTTTCTGATTCTTGGGAAGAAACTAAGAAAAATTGGGAAGACCATATAGGAACCCTTGATGCTAAGGCAGACTTTTTAAACAGCCACCAATTTGACTACGTTCATTACAAATCAGCCAATGGAACAGATTTGAAGGTAAAATTACCAAAAAATCATATCTGGATGTCAGCTGGATCTAAAAACGCCAAGGCTGACAGGTTTATACCAAATATGCCAACAGAAGAAGTCTTTACAGCTCCGCAATACGACGGGGTTGACGGTAGGCTTGTAGCTACCAAGCCGCTTGTTTATAATGGTGTGATCATAAACCACTTTGAATTTACCTTCAAGGATGGGATGGTAGTTGATTTTGATGCCAAGGAAGGGAAAGACACCCTAGCTAAGATGCTTGATAGCGACGATGGCTCAAAAAATCTCGGCGAAATAGCTCTAGTGCCTTATGATAGCCCAATTTCAAATTCAAATATCTTATTTTACAACACGCTTTTTGACGAAAATGCCTCCTGCCACTTTGCCCTAGGCAAGGCCTACCCAACTTGTGTTGAAGGCGGAGCTGACCTTGATGATAGTGAGGTTAAGACTGTGGGCATAAATGATTCCCTAATCCACGAAGACTTCATGGTTGGAGACAAGGATCTCGAAATCATTGGCTACAAAAATGGCGAAGCCTTCCAAATTTTTAAGAACGGTAACTGGGCGTTTTAATTTTTTAAAAATAATATTAGATAGGACGATTGCGTCCTATTTTTTTGTCTAGAAATTATTTATGAAAACGATATGTTATTTTTATAACAATGTGTAAATTAAAAGATATATTATCTTGAAATTGTTTTCACAAAATGATATCATGAATTTAAGAATATATGGGAGGTAGACCTATGAGTTTTTGTTTAAAAAAAGATCAGGACAAGTTCCAAGAGTTTCTAAAATTTTTGGAAGATAACAAGGACAAAAAAGGTGCTATTATGCCGATTTTGCAAAAGGCTCAGGAAATTTTTTCTTACATCCCAGAAGAAATTGTTGACATAATGGCTCTAAGGCTTGGCGTTCATTCTTTGGAAATTTACGGGGTGGCAAGTTTTTATTCTCAATTTTCATTTGTTCCAAAGGGAGAGCATGAGATTTGCGTGTGCCTAGGGACGGCTTGTTATGTAAAAGGCTCTGATAAAATCTTGGAAAGCCTTGAAAATGAACTCGGTATCAGAGTTGGCGAAACTACAGCGGATGGCAAGATAAGCCTCGCTGAGGCTAGGTGTATTGGAGAATGTGGGATGGCACCTGTGGTGAGCATTGACTCGACTAGAAATGTTGGAAATGCAAATAAGTATATAGTGGATGCTATAATCAAGGACGCTATGGAGGATAAAAATGAAATCGAAGCTTGAAAGTTTAAAAAAAGAAGGCTTTGATAAGTTGATTGCAAGACTTGACCCAGAAAAATATTACATAAATGGTGATACCATTAAAATAAAGGGAGAGTTTTACGAAAACCAAACTAGGCTTGTTTTAAGAAATTGCGATATAATCGACCCAGCATCTATTGAGGAATACATAGGCCGTGATGGGTATTTTGCCCTAGAAAAGGCCATTTATCAGATGACTGGGGAAGATATTATAAAAGTAGTGATAGATTCCGGATTGAGAGGTAGAGGCGGGGCAGGTTTTTCAGCTGGTCGTAAGTGGGAAACTGCTTTTAACCAAGATGTAGATACTAAATATGTAATTTGTAATGCTGATGAGGGTGACCCAGGTGCCTTTATGGACAGGTCAGTTTTGGAAAATGACCCTCATTCAGTTCTTGAGGCCATGGCGATTTGTGCTAGAGCTATCGGTGCCAAACAAGGTTTTATCTATGTTAGGGCAGAATATCCTAAGGCAGTTAAGGCCCTAAGGCGTGCTATAGAAGACGCTAAGAAATACAATTTGCTGGGAGAAAATATCTTGGGTTCTGATTTTTCCTTCGATATTGATCTTAGACTTGGGGCTGGGGCCTTTGTTTGTGGCGAGGGTACAGCCCTTATGGAATCAATCGAAGGCAAGAGAGGCATGCCAAGAAATAAGGAGTTTAGGACAACAGTTAAGGGTCTTTGGGGTAAGCCAACTGTTATTAATAACGTTGAAACCCTAGCCAATGTTGCTCAAATTATCCTAAAGGGATCAGATTATTTCAGGGCTTATGGTACAGAAAAATCTCCGGGAACCAAGGTCTTTGCCCTAGTTGGCAAGGTAAAAAATTCTGGACTTGTAGAAGTGCCTATGGGGACATCTATAAATACCATTGTCTATGACATAGGTAAGGGCATTCAAAATGACAAAAAAGCTAAGGCTGTTCAGACTGGTGGTCCATCAGGCGGTTGCATACCAAAATCGCTTTTTGATACTGGTTGTGACTTCGAATCGTTAAAGAAGATTGGCTCTATCATGGGGTCTGGTGGCATGGTTGTAATGGACGAAGACGACTGCATGGTGGATGTGGCGAGATTTTTCCTAGAATTTTCTGTGGACGAATCTTGTGGCAAGTGTACCCCATGTAGGATTGGCAACAAAAGACTTCTTGAAATGCTTGATTTAATTGTATCTGGCAAGGCAGATGAGGAGACCCTATACAAACTCAAAGAGCTATCAGAAATTGTTTCGGAAACCAGCCTTTGTGGTTTAGGTCAAGCCTCGCCAAATCCTGTTCTTTCAACAATGAATTATTTTTATGACGAATACCTAGCCCATGTCGGTAATTTTAAAACCTGCCCTGCTAAAAGGTGTAAGGATTTGCTTTTCTATGAGATTACAGACACCTGTATCGGCTGTACTAAGTGTGCTAAGGCTTGTCCGGTTGGAGCGGTTTTTGGCAAGGCCAGGGAAATCCACCATATCGACAAAAAAGTTTGTATTAAGTGTGGCACTTGTATGCAAAACTGTCCGGTTAAGGCTATTGTTTTAGGCTAGGAGGAGATATGATTAAGTTAAAAATAAATGGCATAGAAATAGAAGTCAGAGAAAAAACTACGCTTTTAACAGCTGCTAAGGCATTAAATATTAAAATTCCCACCCTTTGTCACATGGACCTATCTGGTATTAACTTTGTGAATAAACTCGCATCTTGTAGGGTTTGTTTAGTAGAAGATATAAAAAAAGGCAAGTTGATTCCAGCCTGCGCTACCTTTGCCAAAGATGGAATGGAAATCAGAACTGATAGCCAAAGAGTAATTAGGGCAAGGCGTGCTGTGGTGGAATTAATCCTTTCAGACCATCCGACTGACTGTTTGAAGTGTGCGAAAAACCTCGATTGCCAGCTTCAAACCCTAGCGGCAGACTTAAATATAAGGGAAATAAAATATCCGGGCGAAAAGAGGAATCTTCCTATTGATGATTCTTCGTATTCCCTTGTAAGAGATCCGAATAAGTGTATTCTTTGCAGGCGTTGCGAGACTATGTGCAATGAAGTTCAGACTGTGGGCGCTCTTGCAGAAATCGGCCGAGGTTTTATGACCCATGTTGGTTCGACTTTTAACAGGCCAATGTTTGAGACAACCTGCACCTTCTGCGGTCAGTGCCTAGCTGTGTGCCCAACTGGAGCTCTTACAGAAAAATCAAATGTCTCAGAAGTATGGAAAATCCTCCATAGGAAAAACCTCGATGACCTAGTTATTGTCCAGGTCGCCCCTGCTGTGAGGGTGGCTCTAGGAGAAGAATTTGGCCTAGAACCAGGTACACCTGTCACAGGTCAAATGGTTACAGCCCTCAAAAACCTCGGTTTTGATAAGGTATTTGATACAAATTTCGCAGCAGATCTCACCATAATGGAAGAAGCCAACGAATTTATTGAAAGGCTTTCTGAAGATAAACCAATCCTCACCTCATGCTGTCCAGGTTGGGTGAATTTTATGGAAGAACAATTTGCTGACTTAATCGATATCCCATCAACCTGCAAGTCTCCTCACGAGATGTTTGGAGCCGTTGCCAAGTCCTACTATGCAAAAAAAATCGGCTTGGACCCAGGAAAGATAACCGTGGTTTCAGTAATGCCTTGCATAGCTAAAAAATACGAGGCAAAAAGGGACGAACTCAACGAGGAAGGCTTCTCAGATGTTGATATAGTAATTACAACTAGGGAGCTTGCTTCAATGATTAAGGAAGCGGGTATAGACCTTGTTAATGTTACTAAGTCTGACTTTGACAATCCTTTGGGCGAATCTACCGGTGGTGGCACAATTTTTGGTGCAAGTGGCGGTGTTATCGAAGCCACAATCAGGACTGCCTACGACACTCTCACAGGCGAAAGTCTTGATAAGGTCGAATACGAGGAATTAAGGGGCCTTAGGGGAGTTAAAAAGGCAATAGTTAATATAAAAGGCAAAGAAATCCATATTGGCGTTGTAAATGGGCTTGGTAATACTAGGAAAATTCTTGAAAAAATTCGTTCTGGCGAAGAAAAATTCGATGCCATTGAGGTAATGGCTTGTCCTGGCGGGTGTATAGGTGGTGGTGGCCAACCTTACCACAAGGGGGACCTTGAAATTCTAAAGAAAAGAGCCGAGGGCCTTTATTCAATAGATGAAAAGAAAACCTACAGGAAATCCTACGAAAATCCATCAATCAAAAAACTCTACGATGAATATTTGGGAGAGCCAGGAAGCAAACTTGCTCACGAGTTACTCCATACTTCTTACAAGGCAAGGCCAAAATATTAAAATAAGTATGCTTGCTAGATTTATGGCTTCGATGAGTGTGAGAAGCGGATAATTTTTGTTTTAAAAGTCCAAAAGGACCTATGAAATAGACCTAAAGTTATAAGTAAATAAAAATTTGCAAACTGATAAGCCCCGATTTTGGGGCTTTTTTCTTGGAATTTCAATGAAAAATCACTTCTATTTGTAAAAACAATTCCTAAATATTTCCAAAAAGTCTTGACAAACTATAACTGTTAATATACACTATATACAGATGGAGGATATATGGACATAAAAATAAATTACTCGAGTAAGGATCCGATATATTTACAAATCAAAAATCAGATTAGGGATGCAATCTTAGATGACAAGCTAGATATAGACAAACCCTTGCCTTCCATAAGGCTTCTTGCTAAGGAACTTAGGGTGAGTGTGATTACAACCAAGAGGGCCTACGACGAACTCGAAAAGGACGGCTTAATCAATTCCGTTCCGGGCAAGGGCAATTTTATCAAAAGCCAGGACCCACAAATTGTCAAGGAAAAACTCATGGTGAAAATCGAGGACCACATTAAGGATGTCATCAAGCTTTGCAAGTTGGGCGATATTTCCAAGGAAGAAATATTAGCCCTAGTTGATGTATTGGAGGATACTGATGACTGATGCAATAAAAATAAAAAACCTAAGCAAATCTTTTGGTAATTTTAGCTTGGGCCCTCTTAATTTAGGGATCAAAAAGGGAACTATAACAGGTTTTATTGGTGAAAATGGGGCTGGAAAGTCTACCACTATCAAGCTTATTTTGGATGTGATTGGCAGAGATGGTGGTGGGATAGAAATTTTCGGCAAGGACATAAAAAATTTGGCTGTGGACGAAAAATACAAGCTTGGCTTTGTCTACGATGACTTATTTTTGCCAGGGACAATGAAAGTTGGTGAGATAGAAAAATTTCACTCCTTGCTTTATAAGGACCACTGGGAGAAGGGGACTTTCTACGAATTTATGGAAAATTTTGCCCTTCCAACCAATATTCCTATAAAGACTTTCTCCAGGGGTATGAAAATGAAATTGGGCCTTGCCCTCGCTATGAGTCACGGAGCAGAAATCCTAATCCTAGATGAGCCTACAAGTGGCCTTGACCCGGTTGTGAGGGATGATTTTTTGGATATCCTTCTTGATTTTATCCAAGACGAAGACCACACAGTTTTGATTTCGTCCCATATTTTGTCAGACCTTGAAAAAATCGCCGACTACATCGCCTTTATCCACAAGGGTGAACTAATATTTAGCGAAGAAAAAGACGGTCTAAGCGAGAAATACGGTTTGGTCTCTCTTGGAGATGAAGAATTTGAAAGCTTTGATAAATCCGCCCTTGTAGGTGTGAGAAAACATCAATTTGGCAGGGAATGTTTGGTAAAAAGAGAAAAAATGCCAGCGGGGTTTGAAATGCAAAAACCATCTATAGAAGATATTATGGTATATATGATAAAGGAGGCCTACAATGAAAGCCTTGATATATAAGGACTTAGTAGCTGTTAAAAAATACTTTACATTGTTTACTTTAGCTATCTTAGCTATGATTTTCTATAGTTTTAAAGAAGGACAAATTTTAATAATAATGGGGCTTTTTACCCTGATTCCGATAGCGCTGACTAGTACTTTTTTTGATGTAGACTTAAAATCAAACATTAACCAATATTTGATAGGACTTGGTATTGATAGGAAAAGGATAGTGCTATCAAGATATGTAATTACTTGGATATTTGGAATATTTGCCATGATAATAGTACTAATATTTAATATTAAATACGCAGATAGTAAAGAGATTTTCAACTTGCCACTTATCCTATCCTTGACACTTTTTTTAACAAATTTTGTATGTCTAATCCAATTGCCCTTTATGTATAAATATGGCTCACAAAAATCAAGGATGGTCTTCACTTTAATTTACTTTTTGATATTTTTAGGAGTAAATCAAATATGGAAGAACAATCAAATTGCAATTGATTTTATAAACAAGGTATCAAATTTTAATTTAAACTTTCTTAGTATTATAATTGTGGGAATTACAGTTTTTCTAAATGTGGTTTCTATAATACTTTCTATCCATTTCTATAAAAATAAAGACTTTTGATATTATAAAAGTAAGAGCAGAAGTAATTTTAAAAGCAAAATGGTCCCGAATTTGGGACCATTTTTACTTGCTTATAACTTTTTATTGATTTGACCTATCATATTTTTTTCGTAAATATAACAGGCGAAAGAGATTAATAAATAAACTCCAACAAAGAGGATGATTGAAAATACTAGGCTTAAATTATATTCAAACCATCTTAGGTAAAGGCCTGCACAGATGAAATAAACAATCATTGCGCAAAAATGGATGGTTTGATTTAAATAGGATGCCCTATTTTTATTTTTGAAAATATTCGCCATTAGGACTGAAACAATGCCGAAGCCGCCATAGACCAGGCATTGGATAATTTTTGCATAACCTGGGGCTTGGCTTGCCACGAAGTCAGAAACTCCAACTATATTTTCCTTAATTAGGATAGATAAAACTGCCTCGATTAAGGCGCCTATACCTACACCTGCCAAAAATCCAACTAATAAATCTTTAAAATTTTTCATGTTTCCTCCTTAAAGGCCCAAGGCCTTCCTAAATTCTTTTAAATTTCTCCTAGAAACGTATGCCACATCACCATTTGTAAGTTCGACTGCTATTGTTCCTGTAAAGGAAAGGTCGAGTTTTTTTACAAAGTCAAGATTTACAATATCTGAACGAGATATCCTTATAAATTTTTTCTTATCAAGCCTCTTATCCAATTCAGAAACAGTAAGCCTTGATGAAAAAGTTCCGTTCTTTGTTTTTATAAAAACACTCTTATCTTGAGCGAAAATTCTTATAATTTCTTCGTGAGAGAGGATAAAAACCTCCTTATCACGAAAGGCCACAAGCTTGTCAATTAACCTGTCAGCCAGCAAATCCTTTATGGTTTCGATTTCTTTTGAATATTCCTTGGCAAATATTTTTACCTGAGTTTCGTCGATGGTTTGATCAATTATTATATCAACTTTCATCCCTACCTCCTGATTCTATTATAAAGCCTAGGTCCAACTTATGCATTCATTTTCTGACAAAAGGTCGAATATGAAAGATAAGTGGTCAAAAATAGGGGGAGTAGTTTAATTTTAGGTGAATTTATGGCGAAAAAATCGTATATTAGATAGGTGATAATTTTTTTAATATGAATTTATTGCTTAAAATATAGAGAATTTCAATATATAAGGAGGACTTATGTCTAAGAATAAAAAATCAGGAGGGGTCTTGGCTAAGATCGAAAAAGTCGGCAATGCCCTGCCCCATCCTGCTATAATTTTTGTAATAATGATTGCAATCCTAGCTGCCATTGCACATATTTGTGCATCCGCGGGAGTTTCTGTATCCTACTACGATGCCAAGGCGGAAGCAGAGTCTACTATTGAGGCTATTAGCCTTTTAAATCCGGAAGGCATCCGCTATATGTTTGCATCCCTCGTTTCGAATTTCACATCCTTCGCACCCCTAGGAGTGGTCCTTGTGGCAATGCTTGGTGTAGGTGTGGCTGAGGATGCAGGATTTTTTGACGCTGGCCTAAAAAAGATGCTTTCAAATGTGCCACCAATGATCCTTACAGGAGCTGTTGTCTTTACAGGAATTGTTTCAAACATCGCATCTGATGCGGGTTATGTAGTGGTAGTTCCACTGGGAGCCATGATTTTCGCCTCAGCAGGCAAACATCCAATAGCAGGTCTTGCTGCAGCTTTTGCAGGGGTTTCTGGTGGGTTTTCTGCCAACCTAATTTTTGGGCCAACAGATGTGCTTCTGGGAGGGATCACCAACGAAGCCCTAAGAGCTGCAAATATTGACTACACAGTGTATCCTCAAGCTAACTGGTATTTCTTAATTGTTTCTACCTTTGTTCTAACAATCGTAGCGACAGTTGTTACAGAAAAGGTAGTTGTACCAAACCTAGGAGAGTACACAGGAGCTTATGTCCACGAAGACAAGCCGCTAACAGATATAGAAAAAAAGGGCCTAAAAAATTCTTTAATAGCATTTTTAATCTTTGCTGTAGTAATGGTAATTTTAATGGTGCCAGAAAATGCGATTTTAAGAGAGGCTAACGCCCAAGGCAAAATGACCCTAGAAGCCTTTATGGGCAAGGGACTAATTGCGGCGATTCTATTTATGTTCCTAATACCAGGCTATGTTTTTGGAAGGACAACAGGTAAGTTTAAGAACTCAACTGACCTAATAGGAGCCATGACTAAGTCGATGGAATCAATGAGCGGATTTTTGGTACTAGCATTTTTTGCAGCCCAATTCGTATCCTTCTTCGCCTATACAAATCTCGGAACAATTCTCTCTGTAAAGGGAGCTGAGTTTTTGGAATCAATCAGTCTAACAGGAGTACCGCTAGTAATCTTATTTATAATCCTATCAGCTTTTATCAATTTATTTATAGGATCAGCCTCAGCCAAATGGGCAATCATGGCACCAATTTTCGTGCCAATGTTTATGAACATGGGACTTTCCCCAGAACTAAGCCAAATGGCCTACAGAATAGCAGACTCATCAACCAACATCATAAGCCCACTAATGAGCTATTTTGCAATGATAGTAATTTTTATGCAAAAATACGACAAAGACAGGGGACTTGGAACCCTAATATCAACCATGCTACCATATTCGATAGCATTCTTGATCTTCTGGACCTTGCTCTTAGTAGTTTGGATGATATTTAAAATTCCACTAGGCCCAGGGGCAATGCTATTTGTTTAGGATCTATCCGAGATAATGGTAGTAAAAACTTTGTAGGCAAAGTTTTTACGGTTTTCAAAATTTCTCAAGGTGCAAAGCACCGCAGTAGAAATTTATGAAAAACCTTATGTGATTTTTTATGAAAGACGCGATGAATAAGAGCGTCTGCAATAAAAAGATTACTAGAATATCATCTTTTTTTTGTTAATCCGAGATTAACTATATCTTATAAATAATCTAGGTCATTTACATGACCCCTCCGTTCAAAGGGGAGGCCCGAGGGACGCCTTGCCCAAGCGGCTTAGAGCGCCGCAGGGTCCCTCACCGACCGGAAACCCGTTT
>NZ_CAUPHG010000054.1:0-11898 GCF_963510915.1 uncultured Anaerococcus sp.
CGGGATTTTTACAACCATAACAATCTATGTAGCAAGCTTTGTTTATGCCTACTTTATAAACAACTTTTCAAACAAATCCTTGATATACGGTGCTCTTGCTGGAATCCTTGCCCTATTTATCTGGCTATTGATAGTGTCTTCTCTTTTGATTATAGGAGCAGAAGTCATAGCCGCCTTCAGAGAAGGCTACAGGGATGAGTACTTTGATATTAATATAAAATCCGAAGAAGCTAAGGATAATACGATGAATAAAATAGTTTCTAAGCTGAAAGGAAAAATAAATGAAAAGTGAATTTAGGAGATTTTTCCTAAATCTCAGACGAGAAATGGATCAATCTCTAATAAAAGCCAAATCAGAAAAAATCATAGCAAACTTATTAGCAAGTGACCCTTACAAAAATTCTCAAAGTATTTTTGTCTACGTTGCAAAAAATAAGGAAATAGAAACTAGGAATTTTATAAAAAAAGCACTCGCTGATGGCAAAAAAATCTATGTTCCAAAAATCATTGACCATAAAATGCTTGCGGCAAAACTAGGTGACCTATCAGACCTAGACTCCGGAGCTTTTGACATCCCAACATCTAAAAGTCTCGAATTTATAAAAGATCCCGACCTTACCATCTGCCCTGGCCTATCCTTTGATAAGGAAAAAAATAGGCTGGGCTATGGTGGTGGATTTTATGATAAGTTTCTAAAAGAAAATACGACCACAAAAATCGGCCTAATGATTTCTGATTTCTACTCAATCAAAATCCAGGCTGACCCTTGGGATGTAAAAATGGATTTCATAATCACTGAGGAAGGAATTTTTTAAATAATAAGTGTATTTTTAGCCTTTTATACAGAATAAATCGAATAATTATTACAAATTATTTGACAAGGAAAATTTTCCTGTGTATAATCAGACTATAGAAAATAAACTATGAGAAGAAAAGTAGATTTAATCAACCTACCCAGAGAAGCTACGGATGGTGAGAGTAGCCTAGCGAGATTAGATTGAAAATGGCCTTTGAGTTTCTTATCCGATATTTAAGATAAGACGGGCTCGCCCGTTACAGCGATAGGGTATGTTGGTACCCGATGAGTTATTAATTGTGAAATTAATTTGAAATTAAGGTGGTAACACGTGGCAGAGCCTCGTCCTTTATGGGACGGGGCTTTTTTTATTACATAGAATATTTTCTAAGGCGCCTATGATAGAATGTTGAAAAAATTAGAAAATAAAAAGAGGTATAAAAATGACAGAAAGATTTTTAACAGTTGGATCATTACTTAGAAACGAAGAATTATTAAAATACAAAAGACAAATAGAAAAAAGAGATGATATAAAATATCCATTCTACAATGATTTTGAAGGCTACAAAGAATGCGAAGATAAGTCAGTAGCTGATGTGGTAGAAAGACAAATTGCAGCAGGCCTTCCAGAAATTACAGACGGAGAATATTCAAAATCCCTTTGGCATCTTGACTTTGTTTGGGGTCTTCACGGGGTGGAAAGATATATAAGAGAAAATGGATATTTCTTTGAAGATAAGGATTGTTGTGGCAAGTTTGAGACCAGACGTGATATAGGATTAAGGCTTATAGGTAGACTTTCAGGCAAGAACCACCCATTCATAGACCATTTCAAAAGACTAAAAGCGCTTGTAAATGACAGAGCAATAGTCAAACAATGCATCCCTTCCCCATCCCACATCTATGGTGATGTCCTAAACTTTGGATTTTTGGAAGATTCTTATTATAAATCAACAGAAGATTTTGAAAAAGACTTAATCCGCTCCTACAAAGAATTCTTAGACGACTTTAAAGCAGCCGGCGGGGAAATAATCCAATTTGATGACTGCCTATGGGAACAATTTGCAGACGAATCTGACAACAGTCAATTTGATGGCGAAGCAAGACATGATAAAAATATAGACTTGGCAGAAAAATATATAGCCATCAACAACGAAGTCATAGACTACGGTCACAAACTCGGTCTAAAAGTCTACACCCACAACTGCAGGGGCAACTACGCCTCCCGCCACTTTGGGGCAGGCACCTATGACTCAATCGCAGACCTCTTCCTAGAAAAACAAAACTACGACAGATTCTACCTAGAATGGGATGACGAAAGAGCAGGATCCTTAAATTCCTTAAAAGCCTTTGAGAAAAACAAAGACGCAGAAATCGTCCTAGGCTTCTTATCATCAAAAACTGCTGGTCTAGATGATGAAAAAAGAGCCCTTACACTTTTAGAAGAAGCGGCGAAAATTATAGACAAAGACAGACTCTACCTCTCCCACCAATGCGGCTTTGCCTCATGCGACAACGGCAACGAACTAAGCCAAGAAGACCAATGGAAAAAAATAGCCCAAGGTCAAAAAATCGCACAAAGCTTCTGGGAAAAATAAAAATCCATCTCTCCTTATGTGTATAGAAAAAGCACCCCCTGCCAGGGTGCTTTTGTTGTGGGGATATCAAATCAAAAACCTTTCTACAACCAAACCCCAAGTCCAACCAGAGCCAATCCTTGTTTGGTCCAGAAATTTCTCAGATCTCATCGAACCGACAGGCTTGTCTACATATGGGAGAGCTTGTTGAGTTTAAGTTAGTCTAGGATGTATGTATTATTTTGTTTTTAAAATACTCTTAAACGTTGAGAACTATTGCTAATAAAAGAAAACCACCTCGAGAAGCAAAGCGACGAGAGGTCTCTATAGTTCTATTTGAATCAGGTTCGATCTTGCATCGAGATTTTTTTTATGAATAGTAAAGGATATGGATAATAACGATGCAGCTACGGAACCTTTGATATCCTCTACTATAAAGATCTCTCACTACGTTCGAGATGGGTGTGAGAGTTTGTGTTTTGGTTTCGGGGAATATATGTTGTTGTTTTATAAAAAATTAAGATAAATTTTCAAATGAATAATGAGACGTCCTCCCCTCGTCTCGTCTGATCACAGGGCAAGCCCGTCTGGCTCGGAGAGGACTCGAGAGAACTTTTGAAATATTCTTATTGTCAAGATGGTCTAGGTGTCAAGACCAACTCAAAATCGAGCCCCCTCCTGTAATTTTTACCAAAAGAAAAAACCCGAGTCATACTCGAGTTTTCCTTGATTTATTAATCTTCTTTTTTCCTACCAATGTATAGGGCACCTGTGGATGCTACTAGGGTGCAAACCACACCTGCAACTGATTCTACACCAGTTTTGACATTTTCCCTAGGATTGGTTTTCCTTTCAACTTTTTTATCTTCAATCTTTTCCCATTGGGCAACGAACATATGATCTTCAACAACAGTGTACTTATCTCCTGGTTGGTAGGCTGAGCCTTTCCAATATAAGAACCTATAACCTTCCCTGGTTGGTGGGTTGATAAGGGTAATGATATTACCCTTGTCGTAGTAGTAAGTTAGAATGTCAGTTGACTTATCGCTCCAATGTCCACCATTAGGGTCATAGTTAATCTTTAACCTATCCTCTACTCCAGGTTTCTTACCTTCCTCATTCTTGTCCTTTTCCTTGCCAGGTTCTTTGTCGCCTGGTTTTTCTGGTTGTGGTTTTTCTTTTTCCTTGTCTTTCCATTGGGCTACTACTGTTATATTATCAGTTACTGTGATTATATCGCCTGGTTTTTTATCTTCTCCACCTATTTTCCATCCAGTAAATTCTTTGCCTTCTGGAACTTCAAAGCCGTTTCCTGGTAATGTATAGGTTTTTCCTTCTTCTACCGTTGCTTTGTTCATTGAACCTTCTGCACCGTTGCCGACAAATGTTACTTTGTATTCAGTTTTTGATGATGGGGTTGGGGTTGGTGTTGGACTTGATGGATTATCTTTCCAAATAGCTTTTACTTCTGTGTCTTTGTTTATTTCGATTTCTGTTCCTGGGGCTACTTCCTTGCCATCTATTTCCCATGTTTTGAATTCTTTTTTATCTGGAGGTGTACCAAAACCATTAGCTGGTAATTTATATTTTTCACCTTTTTTAACAGTTGCAGAATCCATTGAACCTGTTCCGTTATTTCCATTGAAGCTTACCTTGTATTCAATGTCTTTCCAGATTGCTTTGACTTCTGTGTCTTTATTTATTTCGATTTCTGTTCCTGGGGCTACTTCCTTGCCATCTATTTCCCATGTTTTGAATTCTTTTTTATCTGGAGGTGTACCAAAACCATTAGCTGGTAATTTATATTTTTCACCTTTTTTAACAGTTGCAGAATCCATTGAACCTGTTCCTGTATTGCCGTTAAAAGTGACTTTAAATTCTTTTGTTGCTATGGCTGTGAATACCTTGTTGTTCTCAGTTGCTACAAAGTCAACTGGTTTATTAGCATCTTGACCCTTCCATTCTGGGTCTGCATAACCATCTTGTGGAGTAACTTTTATTGAATCAACAGCTGATGTGTTAATAGCTGGAAGTTTATATTCTTTTAGGTTTGTATCTGGTTTAACCTTATATTTTGAGTAAGATGTAGGATTATCTTTATTTCCTTCAATTGCTCCGGAGCCGGTATTATCAACTTTTGTTCCTTCACCTAGTTTGAATTCAACATCAAGTGCATCTGTTGGAACCTTATCTTTTCTTTCCATGCTAGTTACATGGTTGCTAACGTATAGCTTTTGATTTTTTACTTCTATGAAGGATCCGTCATCAAATGTTACTTTAATAGTTCCGGTAAAATCTCCTTCAGCTTGTGTGTTTCTGGTATCATCAGTAAAAGTTGTTTTTGCTTCGTCTAAAAATTTTTTTATTTTTGCTTTATTATCATCTGATGCTGATTCTTTCGCTTTTACGCCGTCTTTCCAATCAAGCTTATCTCCCACCCATTTTTTTAGAACAACTGGGTCGAGACCGCCTAGGGCTTCAACTTTGTCAGCTATTGTTTCTTCTACAGTTAATTTTCCTTGATCTGATTCAAGTTCTGTTTTATCGTCATCTGCTATTCCACCCTTGTCTGTTACTGTAGCTGATACTGTTGTTCCGCCTTTTACCTTATCTTTAGGAAGAGTTATAACGCCATTGGCATCAACGGAACCTTCGCCTTCAGAGATTGACCAAGTTCCATCATCAGCTTTTGTAGCTTTAGTTGTTTTTGAGCTACCATCTTTTCCTGTATAGGACACAGAAATACTATTCGCATCTGTATCAACTTTATTTGGAGTGATTGTGATGCTTTTCTTATCTTCACTTAAGGCAACAGTAGGTGCATCTGGTTTGATGTTTTTTAAAAGGTCTTTTGGCTGAATTGTTATTTTTGGTTCAGCTCCGTCTTTTACCTTGTATGAACCATCTTCATTTTTTTTAGGTATCACACTGTAGTCACTACCATAAGTAACTTCCACATCATTAGCACTATATATCTTAACATTGCCGCTATCATCAATTTGTATAACAGCAGGGATTCCTTCCCAATCAGTTTCAGGATATCCATCAGGTAATTTTGATACTCCATTTACTGTATATGCTTTTCTTATAGCAGCATCAATTGCTTTTTTGTCTTCAGCAGTTAATTTTCTAGGGTCTTTAACTTCTGTTTTTTCTACTTTTGCAGGTTTAACGGTTGTTGTAGAACAAGATACAAATTTATGGGGTTCTTTAATAGAAACACCCACTATTTGGTCTAGAGTTAAACTTTCCCCTTCTTTTAAAGTATAGGAAAAAGTTCCATCGTCATTTACAGATACCTCTATTGGTTTAGATGAGTCTTTATCAACTGTACACTTATTTTCATTACAAAATTGACCTGCTTTATCCTTATTAACATTAATGATGAATTTTACCTTTATTTTATCAAAAGGTCCCGGTCCTGCCAGTTTTCCCTTAACTACATTGTCTACAATTGTAATACTGTCAATCTCAGGTGATCTTGAAGTTTCTGTAACTTGTTTTATTTTCAAGTCCGGAGCTTCGATTTTGCCTGATGTCGAACCATCAGTATAGGTTACTTCATAATAGGCATGTTCAGCAGTATTAATAGAAAACTCAACAGATTTAATATCACCAGCTATTGTAGTGTTTGCTTTGTTAAACATTTCAACAGCTTCTGCTTGTTCATCAGCATTAACTTGGTTTGATGAAGTTTGCTCTATCCAAATTTCTCCACTTGGCATTGTAGGAGTAACTGTAGACGCCTTAGATGGTTGTGCATTTGCAGTTACCTCTGTTGATTTATCTTCACCTATTTGTTGGTAGACAGTAACTGTATCGCCTTTTGCAACTTTAACTCCTTCAGGTAAGTCTACTTTCCATGTTGTTCCACGTGTAGGTGTAACTTTAAGAGTGGCTTTAATAGTGCCATCTTCACCTTTTAATGTTACATGGACTGTTGCTATTACATTTACATTCTTTTTACCAACTTTAACTTTAGCTTTTACTAAATTGCCTCCTGAAATAGTTGTGGCATCGTATAATACAGGGTTAACGGTCGGTTCTTTTACAGCCGCTGTTACTCGATCGCCTACTCGTTCAGGTCCTATTTCAAAGCCATCTTCATTATCCACCTGTGCTGGATTGTCATTTTCTATAGTGACAGGACTCTCTTTTGTTTCAAGACCTTCCTTTTTATCAGCTGTTTCTGCTTTACCAGCTGGGGTTTGGGTTTCTGTTTGTTCTGTTTGTGGCTGAGGTCCTTCTACACTGTCTTCCGCATGGATCACAGGTGCAGCCATTACAAGACCAAGCATACATGACACTAGACCTATGGATAGTTTCCTAGTGGCGTAGATTGGTTTTTTCTCTTTATTATTTGCCTTTGTTTCTAAAAGCTCTTTGGCTTTTATGTATTTTTTCATCTAATTTTGCCTTTCTTTTTCGCACATATTTTATACACAATTCTACCATAATTATATAGGTTTTGGGGGAATATAGCAAGTGATTTTTGGAGATTTTTTTCCACTTGTAAGTCGCTTTGGTCATTGGATATTATAGGAGATAGGTGGTTAAATTTAGGTTAAATTTTATTTTAAAATCAAGAATCGTTTTACAAACAAAATCCCAAGTCCCGACTTTGTGGGATTCCTCACATACGTTCGGAATGACAAAATTCTCAAACTCACAACCCTCGCTTCGAGCGGAGTCGAGAAGTCTCTCGCAATACTTATATAATTAATACGGTATGGGTGTCAAGTTTATCTAAAAATCAAGAACCATATTACATAGAAAGTCTAAAGTCCCGACCAGAGCCAGTCCTTGTTTGGTCCAGAGATTTCTCCAGTCTCCTCGAGCCGACGGGCTTATCTACGCTTCACTCACTTAGTCGAAACGAGGGTTGTGGAGTTCGGGGTTTGTTACTCCCCCTCGTCTCGAGCGTAGTCGAGAGATCTCTTACTAATTTTATAAAAATCATATGGTAGAGGTGTCTAGTTTATCTAAGAATAAAAAACCAACCTACAAACAAAATCCCAAGTCCATACTAGAGCCAGTCCTTGTTTGGTCCAGAGGTCCCTCCACTACGGTCGGGACGAGGGTAGCGGATTCGTACTGGGTTTCAAAGTATTATATGATTTTATTATAAAGATAATATTAAAACTTGGGAAACAGACGGGACTTCCGTCCCTTGCTTAGACCAAGCAAAGCGAGGGTGGGGGCTCGGATATTTAAAAGCACCCTACTTGGGTGCTTTGGTTTCAAATTATTATTTAAGTGTTGGCACGATTTTTTCCTTGCCGCCCATATACATTTGTAGTGGGGCTGGGATTTTTACTGATCCGTCGGCTTGGAGTAGGTTTTCTAGGAAGGCTATTAGCATTCTTGGTGGGGCTACTACTGTGTTGTTTAGGGTGTGGGCAAAGTAGTTGCCGTCTTCTCCTCTGAGTCTGATGCCGAGTCTTCTTGCTTGGGCATCGCCTAGGTTTGAGCATGATCCCACTTCAAAATATTTGCCTTGGCGTGGGCTCCATGCTTCTACGTCACAAGATTTTACCTTTAGATCTGCTAGGTCGCCTGAACAACATTCGAGGGTTCTTACTGGGATTTCAAGTGACCTAAAGAATGCTACAGTGTTTTGCCATAGTTCGTCATAGAATTTTTTAGAGTCTTCTGGCTTGCAGATGATTACCATTTCTTGTTTTTCGAATTGGTGGATACGATAAACACCACGTTCCTCTATACCATGTGCTCCTACTTCTTTCCTAAAGCATGGAGAATATGAGGTCATCTTTAGTGGCATTTTGTCTTCTTCGTTGATGGTGTTTATGAATTTACCTATCATGGAGTGTTCGCTTGTGCCTATTAAGTAGAGGTCTTCGCCTTCGATTTTATACATCATATCTTGCATTTCGGCAAAGGACATAACTCCAGTTACTACTTCAGATCTAATCATGAATGGTGGAACAAAATAAGTGTAGCCCTTATCAATCATAAAGTCTCTAGCATAAGAAAGAATTGCTGAGTGGAGTCTTGCTATATCGCCTTTTAGGTAATAGAAGCCAGCACCAGATGTATTTCTAGATGAATCTAGGTCGATTCCGTCAAAGCTTTCCATAATGTCTATGTGGTAAGGCACTTCAAAATCAGGAACTACTGGCTCGCCAAATTTCTCGATTTCTACGTTTTCTGTGTCGTCTTTGCCTATAGGTACTGTATCGTCTATGATTTGTGGGATGACTTGCATCCTTTTTTTGACTTCTTCGTTAAGTCTGGCTGTTTCTTCTTCGATGTGGACTAATTCGTCATTTATTTCTACTACATGGGCCTTGGCTGCTTCGGCTTCGTCTTTTTTGCCTTGACCCATAAGAGCGCCGATTTCTTTTGAGGTCTTGTTTCTTTCGGATCTTAATCTATCGCCTTCGGTTTTGTAGCCACGAAGTTTTTCATCAAGGGCTAGGACTTCGTCAACTAGGACGAGTTTGTCATCTTGGAATTTTTTCTTAATATTTTCCTTTACAAAGTCTGGGTTTTCTCTTAATAGTTTAATATCAATCATGTCTTCTCCTTAAAAATATGCATAAAAAAAGCCTCCCCCAATTGGGACGAAGGTCTCGTGGTGCCACCCAAATTACGCAAGCAAGGCTTGCCTTAATTTCTTATTTGCTCCAAGACGGATTCACTATTTCCAACAAGGAATTTCCACCAACCATTCCCTCTCTAGGTGTCTTTCACAGCTACTACTTCTTGTCATCGCAATATTTCATTTCTAATAATATACAGCATTTCGAGAACTAATGCAAATTAATCGGCGAATTTAATCTGACTTACATTTTTATTTCATAATCTTTGGATAAAATGATTTTAAATTAACTTAATAAGAGTATAATGGTTATGTTATGGAGAAGAATGTGAAAAGATTAACTAAAAGAAAACCAAATTATAGATACCTAAATATTTTGAGAGGTTTTTGCCTACTAACAATTTCAACCTACCACCTTTTTGCCCACGCCCTGCCGGGTGGTTTTTTGGCTGTAATAGGGTTTTTGGTAATGTCCGGATTTTTGATGGAAAAAGCGACATTTAACAGGAACATATCCCTAGCAGATATCTACCTCAGCCTAAGAAGGAGGATAAAAAAAATCCTACCCCCTATTATTTTTGTTGGTTTTATAAGCCTAGCCATTGCTCTTATCTTTGCTAGGGAAATCTTTGATGACTCTGCCAAGTCGAGTTTGGCTGTGGTGTTTGGCTTTGAAAATATAAGACAAATTGTAGCTGGGGCTTCGTATTTTGATAGGAATGGTAATTTTAACCTCTTTGTCCACCTCTGGTACATAGCCCTCTACCTCCAATTTATTGTGATATTTTATATAATCAAATATATAGGAAGAAAGATTAGACCCCTTAATTCAAAAATTTGGATCCTAGGAATCCTAAGTCTAATTAGTATTGGGATTTCCTTTTACCTATCCTTTACTAAGGCTCCTATCATTAGGATTTATTACGGGACAGATACTAGGATTTATGCATTTTTCTTTGGGATGATTTTTTACCTCCTATATGTGAAATACAAGGACAGGATTGAAATGAGTCAAAAGAATTTAAAAATTTCTATTGGGATTTTGGGGCTAGTGCTATTTTTGCCAATGTTTTTTATAAATGGTGAAAAGATTTGGATTTACAGGTCATTTTTCCTCATCTATAGCCTAAGTTTTGCCCTAATGGTCCTTGTGCTTTATAAATATGAAACTGAATACGGAGCAAAGTTTTCTAGAACTGTCTTTGGTGGTATTATGGAATACCTTGGTAGGAGGAGTTTTTACTTCTACATTCTCCAATATGTCATCCAAGTATTTTTCTCATACTTCTTGATAAATGTTATAGAAAATAAGTTTTTATACTATGGTTTGCAATTTATCTGGATTATATTTTTAGGGGAATTTTGCCATATACTTTTTGCTAGAAAGAGAATAAATAAGTATCTAATCACCGTTCCTCTTGTGGGGCTTATCATTTTAAATTGTGTCTCCCTTGCCATCGGCAACAAAAAAGAAAAAGACATGGCTGAGCTTAAAGCGAGATTTAAGGAAAGCGAAGAAGAAATCAAGAAAAATAACGAGTCTATTAAAAATAAAAATGCCAAGAAAGAAATAGAAAAATCAAAGGATGATGGCAAAGCCAATAAGGCAAATCCTACAGAAAAGAAAGATAAGGACCTTGAAAAATCCAAAGACAAAAAGGAATTCAAGGAAAAAGCCTACGACAATTTTGATTTCACAGAAAACGAGCTCGCTTATGCTAAAGATTTGAGTATAACTGCGGTTGGTGATTCAGTATTAATAAATATTGATAAGTATCTTAGAGATTATGTGCCAAACCTCTACCTAGATGGTGAGGTCGGCAGGGATATGACTGCAGGCCCGGGCATCCTAGAAAATATCAAAAATAACGTTGGTCTAGGCAATATTATTCTGATTTGCCTAGGATCAAATGGAACTGCCAACCATGATGATATGCAGGCAATTATGGATTTGGCTGATGAAAGAGATGTCTACTTTGTAAATACATCCCATCTTCAATCCTATATGGATAAGGTAAATGCTGATATGAAGTCCTTTGTAGACAAAACTCCAAAGGCCCACCTAGTAGACTGGCGTGACTTTGTCAAGGATAGGCCAGAGCTCTTGGCAGCTGACAGGACCCATCCAAATATAGATGGTAGTCAAGATTACGCCAACCTTGTCCTAAGAAAAATATTAAATGTAAATAAGGTAAGTGATTAAAATAAACCCTGGACTTTGAAAGCCAACATTTTGCTTTTGAAAGTCCAAGGGTTTTTGTTTTGGGAATTTTTGAAAAAGAAAAAGCAGGCACTTGCCTGCAAAATCTGGTGGGAAGTACTGGACTTGAACCAGCGACCTCCACGATGTCAACGTGATGCTCTTCCAGCTGAGCTAACTCCCCAAGTCCTTTTAATCATATCAAGGAAAGAATGACTTGTCAAATCTAATAGTAAATTTTTATAACTTATTTCTTATTCATAGGCCTGCTTTCTTCGTTTGGAAAATCCTACCTTTATGAGATCTCTCCTCCGCCATTGACGTCGTCGAAATGGCGCTTTGTAATTCCATATCGAGCAAATGCGAGATATCTTATGAATTTACAAAATAATAGGAACTGATACCAGTCCCTATTTTACCTTGTTTTTCTTTTTTCTTATTTTTATTATCACAAATACAATAGCAAGGATTATCAAAATAAATGGCCAGTAGAGGAAAAATCCTACTATGACTTGGGAGAAAAATTCTTTGACTATACCTAGAGATTCTCCCATAGCTTCCTTTATTCTTTCTCCTAGGTCTGGGTTGTTAGACCTCTTATCGTAGGAGAATACCTCCCTTAGGGAAATATTGTAGGTATCATAGGTGACCCTGTCTTTTAGGTCGGCCTTGGCTTTTTTTATGGCATCAATTTCGCTCTGGGTCTCGATGATTTTGGCATTGATGACTAGGGTGTCTTCGATATTTGTTGTTTGATCAAGGA
>NZ_CAUPHG010000055.1:0-11798 GCF_963510915.1 uncultured Anaerococcus sp.
CAAAGGAGACTTAACAAATGGTAAAATTATCACCATCAATACTTTCAGCAAATTTCGCAAACTTACAGAGAGATTTAGATAAGACCAAGGGTTTGGGGCTAGATATGATCCATATAGATGTCATGGATGGAATTTTTGTACCAAATATTTCCTTCGCCTTCAAGGTGATTTCTGATATTAGGGATAAGAATGATTATTTTTTCGATACCCACCTTATGATTGAAGAGCCTATTAGGTATATTGATGAATTTAAAAAGGCTGGTTCTGATAGGATTACAGTTCACTATGAGGCCTGTAAGGATTTAAGAAAAACTCTTAAAAAAATTAAGGAAGCTGGAATGGAAGTTGGTTTAACGGCCAAGCCAGAAACGGATCCAAAACTCCTTTTAGAATATTTTGATCTAATCGATTTGGTTTTGGTTATGAGTGTAAGACCGGGTTTTGGCGGTCAAAAATTTATGCCAGAAATTAAAGAAACTATGAGTCTTTATAGAAAATACATTGACGAAAATAATCTGGATATAAAAATTCAAGTAGATGGTGGTATAAAAACAACCAATGTAAGGGAAGTTTTAGACCTGGGAGTCGATGAGATAGTGTCAGGCTCTGATATTTTTGTTAAAGATATAGGCGCACAAATAAAGGCCTACCATGAAATTTTTAAAGACTACGAATAAAAACAAAAAGCTGGTGATGAGGATCTCATCTACCAGCTTTTTTGATAATTAAAAAACTGACCAAAAGGCCAGTTTAAAAATTTTTAATTTAGTACTAAACTAAAAAGCTCAAGCTTTTTCTACTTTTCCACTTTTAATACATTTTGTACAAGCGTTAATAGTTTTTGGAGTGCCATCAACAATAGCTTTAATTTTGTGCACGTTTGCTTTAAAAGTTCTGTTAATTTGTCTATGTGAGAATGTTACAGACTTACCACTTGCTGTACCTTTGCCACATATATCGCATGCTCTTGCCATAATTACACCTCCTCCTTATTCATCTTTATTATTCTACCAAAGTTTTACAAAAATTACAAATTTTTAGTGGATATTTTTAAGAGAGATTATTTTTCATAATGGTATAGTATATAAGAAAATAGACAAAAGGAGAAATTATGGATTATAAATCTCTTTATAATAAAAGATTTGCACATATTGACTTTAATAAGGAATTAAAGTCTTACACAACTTTTGGCATAGGTGGACTTGCAGATGTGATTGCAAGACCAACTAGCATTAAAGAATTAGAAGACTTATTAAAATTTAATTTTGAAAATAATATAGAGACTTTTGTTATGGGTAAAGGTTCAAATCTCTTAGTATCAGATAAGGGAATTAGGGGCTGTGTGATTGTTTTTTCTGACAATTTTGACCAGGTAATTATAGAAGATGAATACCTAACAGCTCTTTCTGGTACATCATTAAACAAGGCAAGTCTAGCTGCAATAGATGAGGGTCTTTCTGGTATGGAAGAAATTTCTGGCATACCAGGATCAGTTGGCGGTGCTGTAGCTATGAATGCAGGCGCCTACGGTGGAGAGATTAAGGATATAGCTGTGGAAATCAAAGCCTTTGACTTTGAAGGAAATCTTCATACTTTTAAAAACGAAGAAATGAATTTTTCTTATAGGCATTCAAGGATTTTTGACGATAATTTAATTGTGGTCAGCGCTAAGTTTAAACTTGAGAAGGGTGACAAGGACTTGATTAGAGAAAGGTATGAGGATTTTACAAATAGACGCCAAACCAAACAGCCCCTTGATAAAAAATCTGCAGGTTCTACTTTCAAAAGACCTGAAGGGTCTTATGCATCAAAACTTATTGATGAATGTGGGCTTAGAGGTTTTAGGGAAGGTGATTGTCAAGTTAGTGAAAAACATTGCGGCTTTATAATTAATAGAGATGCTGCAACTTGTGAAGAGATGCTAAAATTTATTAACCACGTATCCAGCATAGTTAAGGAAAAAACCGGCTTTGTTTTAGAACGTGAGGTAAAACTAGTCGGAGACTTATAAATGAAATTAAAAATAATTACAGGTCTTTCTGGTTCTGGCAAGACAACAGCCCTTAGAGCCTATGAAGATTTAGGTTATTATGCTATGGATAATGCACCAGCTTATCTGGTAGAAAAATTTATAGAGCTTAATAATTATCAAGAAAATCCAATAGAAAAGATGGCTGTTGTGATTGATTTTAGGTCTTTTTCTCTTGATAATGATATATTTACATCTATTAAAAGTTTGAAAGAAGCCAACAAAGATACTGAAATAATCTACATCTATTGTAATGATGAAATTATTCAAAAAAGATACAACGAACTTAGAAGACCTCACCCACTTGGTGAATACGGGAATGTATCTGATGGCATAGAAAAGGAAAAGAAACTTTTGAAGCCGATTAGGGACATTTCAGATAAATTAATAGATACAAGCAATTATAAGATAGCAGAATTAAGGCAAGTAATTGAGTCAAGTGGTAACAAGACCAATAATATGATTATAAATCTTATATCCTTTGGTTATAAATATGGAGTGAGTGCCGACTTTGACTTTGTTTTTGATATGAGATTTATTCCAAACCCATTTTATGTGGATGAGCTTAAAAAACTAAATGGCACAAACAAGGAGCTTGCAGCCTACCTAAACCAATTTGATATTATAAAGGAGTTTGAAGATAGGGTCTATGACCTTATAAAATCTCTCCTACCTTCCTATGCAAAGGAAGGAAAGAATATCATAACTATTGCCTTCGGATGCACCGGTGGTCAGCACAGGTCTGTATATATGGTTGAAAAAATGTACGAAAAGATGAAGAATGATGATTTTATATTAATTAAGAGACATAGAGAAAAGGATAAGTGGTAAGATGAGATATTTAAAAAGATTAGACATAGATAACATAAAAAATGCCAGAGACCTCGGAGGAGTACCAACAAAAGACAATAGGTCAACTAAGTGGCACGAATTTTTTAGGTCAGCCTGTCTTGATGATGTAAAAGATACTGATATCAAGGATTTAAAAGATTTGAATATTTCTACCATAATAGACCTAAGAAGGGAAAATGAAATAGCTTTCGAATCTGAAAGTCATAAAAATATAAAAGAAAATTTTGATTACCACCACATTTCTCTTTCTCCAGATAAGGAGTTTAGAAAAGAGGAAATAGATAAGATTATCTCAGGTGAACTTTCTGTAGGTCAATCATATAGAAACCTAATTGACCACTATGAAGCAGTAAGAAAAATAGTAGAAGTCCTTGCTAATGCAGAAGGATCAGCTCTTTTCCATTGCCAGGAAGGTAAGGACAGAACTGGTATTGTGTCTATGATAATAATGGGCTTGGCAGATGTTTCAAGAGGAGATATTATTGCAGATTATGAAACTTCATCAGCCCACCTTGGTTATATAGAAAAATTTGACGAGGATGAACCTTTATCTATTTTTAGGATTACAAATCCTTATAATATGAAGGAAGCCTATGACTATGTTATAAGAAAATATGGCAGCTTTGAAGCTTATCTTCAGCATGCTAAGGTTGATCAAAAAGACATCGATGCTTTAAGGAGAAGGATAAGGGACTAATATGAGTTTTTCCCAAAGATGTAAGAAGGAACTTCTCAAGAAAGATCCCTTAGACCTTAAAGGCGAGCTTATTTCCCTAGCACATTTTATCGGGTCAATTAGGATTTCTTCTTCTGGCTTTAGCCTTATTTTTAAAACTGATGCTAACCAAGAAGCCAGATACATTTATAAGTTGATTTCTGACTTATACGATTATTCTCCAACTTTTGAAATTCAGGACAATCCTGATAAAAAAAATAAAAGAGATTATGTAGTTATAATTGAAGATGCTAATGTGTCTGATAAGTTAATTAGTCTAATGAATGAGGGATTTATAGAAAATTATGTAAGCATTGAGGAAGTCAATTTAGATCAAATCAAAGGCTTTTTGAAAATCGCTTTTATCTTTAGGGGGTCTGTGAATGATCCTCAAAGGGGCTACAATTTAGAAATTGTTGGTAAAAATGAAATGGAAGCTAGGATAATTAAGGATTCTATGGATGCTTTTAATCTAAATTCCAAGATAAGTAAAAGACTTGATAACCATATAGTTTATCTCAAAGATTCCGATAAGATTTCAGATTTCTTGGTGGTTGTAGGCGCTATGCAGTCACTATTTGAGCTGGAAAATGTAAGGGCTATGAAGTCTATTAGAAATGATGTAAATAGAGTTAATAATTTTGACAATGCTAATATTGACAGAACTGTAAAAGCGGCTATGGCTCAGGTTGATGCCATTAATAAGATTATTACAAATAACAGATTTGATGAATTAGATGACCTAAGTCAAAAAATAGGAAATCTTCGTCTAGAAAATCCTTATCTTTCTCTTGATGAACTGGGAGATAAGCTTAATCCACCCCTAACAAAGGCTAAGATTAATTATAGGTTGCAAAAATTTATCAAATTAGCAAAAGATTTGTGAGAGCAAGTCTTTTTTTAAGGAGTTACTATGACTGCAAAATTTACCCACCTCCACTTGCATACTGAATATTCTCTTCTTGATGGTTTTACAAGGATAGATGAACTTTTGGACAGGTGTAAAGAACTCGGCATGGATTCTGTTGCTATTACAGATCATGGCCAAATGTATGGGGTCATAGAATTTTATAAACAGGCACAAAAACGTGGTATAAAACCAATTATTGGTTGTGAGGTCTATGTTTCAGAAAGAGACCACAGGATAAAAGACCCAACCAATAGGAGGTACTACCATTTAATTTTGCTTGCAGAAAATAATACTGGCTATAAAAACTTAGTTAAGATTGTATCTGAGGCCTATGTTAATGGATTTTACTATAAGCCAAGAGTATCCTTTGATTATATAAAAAACCATACAGAGGGTCTAATTGCCCTTTCTGCATGTCTAAATGGCGAAGTCAACCAAAGAATCCTTGAAGACGATATGGTTGCTGCAGAAAAAACAGCACTTAAATATGAAAATGCCTTTGGCAAGGGCTCTTTCTTTTTAGAAGTCCAAGACCATGGATTAGCAGAACAAAAAAAAGTAAATAAAGCAATATCCTACCTTCATAAAAAACTTGGCATAGAGATGGTTGCAACCAATGATGTCCATTATATAAATAAGGAAGACTCTTACTACCAAGACGTGCTTATGTGTATTCAAACTGGATGTCTTATAAAAGATGAAAATAGAATGAAGATGCCAAGCAGGGAATTTTACTTAAAAGACCCTGAAACAATGGCGACTATATTTAAAGACTACGAAAGAGCTATAGAAAATACTGCGAAAATTGCAGAACGTTGTAATGTTGAAATTAAATTCCACCAACCTCACCTTCCTTATTACACAAAGCTCCCGGAAGGACTCTCTAATTTAGATTATTTGAAATTATTAGTCAACGAAGGCATAAGTGAGAAATATGATACTATCACCGATGAGATAGTTAAAAGAGCTAAAATGGAAATTGATGTAATAAACACCATGGGTTATGTGGATTATTTCTTAATCGTTTGGGACTTTGTAAACTACGCAAGGAAAAATGACATAGCTGTAGGGCCAGGAAGGGGTTCTGCAGCAGGTTCTCTAGTTTCTTATGCTCTTGATATTACACAGATTGACCCCTTGAAATATAATCTGATTTTCGAAAGATTTTTAAATCCAGAAAGGGTATCTATGCCTGATATAGATATTGATTTTGATTATGTATTGAGGGATAGGGTAGTTGAATATGTAAACGACCTTTATGGGAGAGACCATGTTTCTCAAATAGTAACCTTTGGTAGGATGCAGGCAAGAAATGCTATTAGGGATGTTGGTAGGGTTCTTGATATAGCCTATGGTAAGGTCGATACAATAGCTAAACAAATCCCAGCTACAATAGGGATGACCATAGACAAGGCATTAGAAGAATCAGATTCTTTTAGGGCTTCATACGAAAAAGATGCCGAAGGTAAAAGGCTAATTGATACAGCAAAAAAATTAGAAGGCCTGCCACGCCACACATCTATTCATGCTGCAGGTGTAGTCATTTCTAAAGACCCACTTACAGATATAATTCCTCTCGCTCTTTCAAATGACCAGGTAGTAAGTCAGTTTGATATGACAGAGATTGAGGAGTTGGGACTTTTAAAAATGGATTTTCTGGGTTTAAGAAACCTTACAGTCATAAAAGATACCATCAAGGATATAAAGAAAAACTATGGCATAGATATTGATATTAGAAAAATAGATGTAAACGATAAAAACGTCATCAAACAATTTAACCAAGCTAAGACCATAGGACTATTCCAGTTTGAATCCGCTGGGATGAGAGCCTTTCTAAAAAATCTTAAACCTACAGTTTTTGATGACCTAATTGCGGCAAACTCTCTGTTTAGACCAGGCCCAATGGATGAGATTCCAAAATATATCCATAACAAAAATAACCCAGAAGATGTCACTTTTTTAGATGAAAAGCTAAAGCCAATCCTTGGGGTGACCTATGGAATTATAGTTTACCAAGAACAGGTAATGCAAATAGTTCAAAAACTTGCTGGCTATTCTTTGGGAGAAGCGGACAACCTAAGGCGTGCCATGTCTAAAAAGAAAATGGCTGTTATGGAAGAAAATAGGGATATTTTTATAAATGGAAAGGTCGACGAGAACGGCAGGGTCATAATTCCAGGAGCTATTAGAAATGGAGTGAATAGGCAGGCGGCAAATACAATCTATGATGAAATGATTTCCTTTGCCAAATATGCCTTTAACAAGTCTCACTCTGCTGCTTATTCTCTTGTAGCTGTACAAACGGCATACCTCAAGCACTATTACCCAGAAGAATACATGGCAAATTTAATTTCTTCTGTAATGGATCAAGCAGGTAAGCTTTATTCCTATGTGTCAGAGACGAAAAGAATAGGCATACAAGTCCTTGCACCAGATATAAATAAGTCCATTGGGTCTTTTAAGGTAGCTGACAAGAAAATTATCTTTGGACTATCAGGAATTAAAAATGTTGGTCTTAATCTTATCGATGCTATTGTAAAGGCAAGGGAGAATGGTGGAAATTTTACAAACTTTAAAAATTTCCTAGAAAGAGTTGAAGACACCGATTCAAGAGCCTTGAATAAAAAGGGAATTGAATCCTTGATCAAAGCAGGTGCATTTGACAGTCTCGGTTATACTAGATCATCACTTATGGCGATTTTTGAAAAAGCAATAAATACAGTCCATGATAATAATAAAATAAATGTAACTGGACAAATAAACCTTCTTGATATGACAGGCAATGAAGAGGAATCAGACATTGATATACCTAATATTGATGAATATCCAAAAAAGGTCAAACTAAGACTTGAAAAAGAAGTTTTAGGTTTTTATATTTCTGAACATCCCTTAGCAGAAAGGGGTCTTGCCCTATTAAATATTGTAGACTTTACAACAAACTACAGGGAAGAGCTTGGAGTGGAAAATATTTCTAGGCTAGATGGTAGGTTTGTGACCATGGCAGGAATAATAAATAACAAGAAGGAGCTTACTACTAAAAAACGAGATTTAATGGCCTTTGCTTCCTTGGAAGATTTGAATGGAAATATTGAGATGGTAATTTTTCCTAAAACCTATAGTGAATATAGGCGATTAATAGATGATGACAATATAGTAATAGTAAAAGGTAGATTGCAAACTGACGAAAGTGATGTAAAATTATTAGCGGCAGAATTTATTGATATAGAAGATGCAAATCTTAAAACATTATATCTAAAAATGCAATATAAAGAGTATAATGATATCAAAGGGTTAATTTTACAAAATTTAGGAAAAAACCCTGTAAAGATATATTTTGAAGATAAGAAAAAGTTAGTTGGTCTAGATTCAAGTTTATGGTTTAATATCAACAGTACAAGTATAAAATTACTTGAAGATAGGCTTGGCAAAGAAAATGTTAAGACAAAATGAGGAGAGATAATGAAGACAATAGGTATACTAACCAGCGGTGGCGATGCCCCGGGCATGAACTCTGCCATAAGGGGAGCTGTCAGAACTGCACTAAATAAGTCTATGAGAATCAAGGGTGTCAGAAATGGTTATGATGGTCTTATGAAGGGTGACATTTATGAAATGAACATCTCATCTGTAGCAGATATCATCCATAAGGGAGGCACTATCTTAGGCACAGCAAGAAGCCTTGAATTTCAGACTCCAGAAGGTCAAAAAAGAGGAGCACAAATCCTTGCTGACTATGGTATTGAAGGCTTAATCGTAATTGGTGGTGATGGTTCATTTAAGGGAGCTAAGGCTCTTTCTGACTTAGGAATTAAAACCATAGGTATCCCTGGAACAATCGATAACGACATGGGTTATACTGATTACACAATAGGATTTTTTACTGCCATAGAAACTGTATCAGATGCTATAGGCAAGTTAAGAGATACATCAAGCTCTCACGGTAGGGCTGTCGTAATAGAGGTAATGGGACGTAACTGTGGAGACCTAGCTTTATATTCTGGTCTTGCAGGTGGTGCTGAATCTATTATTGTGCCTGAGCATAAGTTTTCGATTAATGAAATAATTGCTAAGATGGAACATGGTAGAAAAAGGGGAAAACTTCACCACCTAATTACCCTAGCAGAAGGTGTCGGCGACCCATATGCACTTGCAAATGAACTTGAAGAAAAAACTGGTATCGAAACTAAAGTAACAGTCTTAGGTCACGTTCAAAGAGGTGGTTCACCATCTGCAGTAGACAGACTTTTAGGATCTGCTATGGGTTCTAGGGCTGTTGAACTATTATCAGAAGAGAAAACTGGCCTTGCTATAGGTTATGTTAATGGACAAATTATAGAAGTAAGTATAGAAGAAGCTACATCTGTTAAGTCTGTCTTTGATGAAAACCTATATGACTTAGCAAATAGCTTATCAAGATAGGAGATAAAATGCAACCAGAAATTTTAAAGAAAACCAAAATTGTTTGTACAATAGGACCATCTAGTGAAAAACCAGAAGTACTTGAGCAACTCATCGAAAACGGAATGAACGTAGCTAGATTAAACTTTTCACATGGTACTCATGAAGAACACTTAGAAAAAATCAAAACAATCAGAAGACTTAGAAGAAAGCTAAATAAGCCAATAGCTATTATGCTAGATACTAAGGGACCAGAAATTAGAACTGGTAACTACAATGTTAAGGAAATTTACCTTAAACCAGATGACATCTTTACTCTAACAACAAGGGATGTTATGGGAACCCAAGATATAGTATCTGTAAGCCACAAGGGTTTACCACAAGATGTTAAAGTTGGCAGCGAAATCTACATAGATGACGGTCTTGTTCAACTTGAAGTAATAGAAATTAAAGATGGTACAGATGTAGTTTGTAGGGTACAAAACAATGGTGTACTTTCAAACCACAAGGGAGTCAACCTTCCAGGATCTAAAACAAATCTTCCAGCAATAACTCCAAAGGATGTTGATGATATTAAGTTTGGTATCGAAAACGGTATCGACCTAATAGCAGCTTCTTTCGTTCGTAAAAAAGAAGACGTTTATGACATAAGAAAAGTCCTTGAAGATCACGGTGGAGAAAATATTAAGATTATCTCTAAAATTGAATCTCAAGAAGGTGTTGATAATATCGAAGAAATCATAGAAGCATCAGACGGAATCATGGTAGCCAGAGGTGACCTTGGTATAGAAATCAAAACAGAACTAATACCAGGAGTACAAAAAGACATCATCAGAAGATGTAATGCTGCTGCAAAACCAGTTATAACAGCTACACAAATGCTTGACTCTATGATTAGAAATCCAAGACCAACAAGGGCAGAGACAACAGATGTTGCTAATGCTATTATAGATGGTACTGACTGTGTAATGCTTTCAGGTGAAACTGCTGGTGGAAAATATCCAGTACAAGCTGTTAAGACCATGAAAGATATCTGTATCACAACAGAATTATCAGATGACTTTATAGAAAAAGTATATAACACAAAAGTCATCACAAGAAGAAATACAACAAACTCTATAGCTAGATCTACATGTCAAATTGCAAGAGAACTTGATGCTAAAGCAATCATCACTTGCACATCTTCAGGTAATACCTCTAGGGTAATTTCTAAATTTAGACCAAGAACAACAATAATCGCAGCTACAACAACAGATGAAGTAGCTAGACAACTATCAGTAGTTTGGGGAGTATACCCACTAGTAATCAAAGAAGCCCACGAGACAGATGAGCTAATCGAAAGAGCTATAGTAGGAGGCCTATCAGAAGGTTATCTAGAAGAAGGCGACCTCACAGTAGTATCTGCTGGTGTTCCATTAGGTGTAAGTGGTTCATCAAACTTAATTAAAGTTCACGTAATAGGTGACATAATCACATCTGGTATAGGTATAGGAGCTAAATCAGTTTCTGGCAAGGTTGTAATAGGTTCAACAAGAAAAGAATTAGAAAGCAAATTTGAAGAAGGCGATATAATCGTAGCTAAATTTACTGATTCTGATATAACAGAATTTATTGAAAAAGCTTCAGCTATAGTTACAGAAACAGGCGGACTAACAAGCCACACAGCAGTAGCAGCAGTTCACTTCGGTATTCCTGCAGTAGTAGGTGCTACAAATGCACAAAACTTAGTAGAAGATGGTCAAATTGTCACAGTAGATCCAATAGGTGGAGTAATCTACAACGGAGAAACTAAAGTAATCTAATGAAATATAATGATATCTATATAAGAGATATCCTAATAGATGGGAGGGGAGTTGGAGAAACTTCCGAAAAGGTTGCTTTTATCGAAGACGCAGTATACGGTGAAGTCTGCGATATTGAAATATTAGAAGAAAAGAAAAATTTCTATAATGCTAGAAAAATAAAAACAATCAAAGAAAGTCCCGTACAAACACAAGCTCCATGTCCATATTTTTATGAATGTGGAGCTTGTACTATTATGGATATAAAATACGAAAACCAACTTCAAATAAAAAAGAATCTCATTTTACAAGCTTTAGCCAAGTCTACATCCTACAATTTAGACGATATTGAAATAATCCCATCAAAAGAGTTGAGGTATAGGAATAAAATTAGACTCCAAGTAGAAAAAGATGGACGTCTTGCCTACAATAAATCCTATTCAAACGACTTAGTTTACATAAAAGATTGCCTGCTCGCTAGGGAAAATATTGGCGAAAACTTAGGTAAAATAGAAGAAATTACCAAAGATATATCTGGAAAATTTCCAAGTTCAATAAAAGAAATCACTATAAGAACCAACGGCACAGACATCATGTTAAATATTGATATGGACACAAATAAGGAACTTATTGCCTATATCAAAGAAAAATATGCAACCAGCAAATTTTTTATAAATATAATAGGAAAGGAAAATATAAATATTTCTGGCAAAGCTTATTTGGAATATAAAATATTTGACAAAAAATTTAGAATAAGTGCCAATGACTTCTACCAAGTTAATAACTTTCAAATAGAAAATCTTTATGGAGAGGCAAAAAAACTTTTAGGAAAAGGAAAAAAAGTCCTAGACCTCTACTGTGGATCTGCCACCTCATCCATAGCCATCAACGGCGATAGGCTTGTAGGAGTAGAAATAAATAAAAATGCCATCCAAGATGCAAAAATAAATGCAGAAATAAACGACCTAAGGGACTTTAAATTCATAGCCAAAAATGCTAAATATATCGACGAAAAATTCATCAAAAAAGAAAAAATCGACAGCCTAATAGTAGATCCACCAAGAGCAGGTCTAGATAAAGACCTAATAAAAACAATAGGTAAATCCGGTTTAA